>CAYPOE010000157.1:0-5955 GCA_964412285.1 uncultured Eubacteriales bacterium
GTTATAAGCCCTGAAACGAGGTGCTATGAATCTAAAATATACACTACCTGAACAATACGAGGTACGGCTGCGCGGCAAGGTCGACGCGGCCGCACCCGACTACTACTGCGTGCCGTACGACATGACGCTGCTGCAATCGTACGTCGCGGGACTCATGGTCGTGACGCGTACACACTACTACCTGTGCCAAGACGGCGAAGTCGTGGAGACTGGCGACGTGCAGCCCGGTGACGAGTACACAGCCGTCGTACTCACAGGCAGCGGCGTGCTCGAGCGTAAGCGCGGCGGCGTGGTCACACAGATCGCCGCCTACACAGGCGACCACTTCGCGCGGTACGGCTTTATCGCACGCATCCTCAACGAGTTCGCCGAGGGCGACACGCCGCGCGTCGTCTCCGACGACAACGAGAACCGCTGCGCCAAATGTGGACGCAACTTCCTGCGCGGCACCAAGATCTGTCCGTTCTGTCTCGACCGCGGGTCGATCTTCGTGCGGCTGATCAAGGTCGCGGCGCACCACAAGTGGTTCTACGCGGCGGCGTTCGTGATGTTCTTCATCTCGAGCGCGCTCATGCTCTACGTGCCGCAGATCAACCGCGAGATGATCGATCAAGTATTCTACGCCGATCCGCCCAAGACGACGCTGCGACTGCTGCTGTTCTACGTCGGACTCACGGCGGGCCTCAACATTGTCAACGTGCTGGTCAACATCGTGCGCGAACTCATCATGAACTACACCGCGACGGCGCTCACGCGCGACCTACGCGGTATGCTGTTTGACAAGATCCAGTCGCTGTCGCTCGGCTACATCGAGACCAAGCGCGTCGGACAGCTCATGCACAACATCAACGGCGATACGCGCCGCATCCAGAACTTTATTCAGTTCATCGCGTCGCACGGCCTCAACGACATCATCCTGATGGGCTGCGTCGTCGTGGTCATGCTGCTGCTCAACTGGAAGCTCGCATTACTCGTCGTACTGCCGACGCCGTTCGCCGTCTTCCTGATGGCCAAGTTGTTCCACAAGTTTAACCAGATGTTCCACAACCAGTGGCACAAGCTCGACGTACTCGACAGTCTCCTCAACGACGTACTCAACGGCATCAAGGTCGTCAAGTGCTTCGGACAGGAGGAACGCGAGATCGGGCGCTTCGCGAACGATGCGGGCAAAGTGCGCGACATCACGGCCAAGAACGAGAAGTTCTTCTTCCTGATGTTCCCGTTCTTTCGATTTGCACTCGGTTTCGGCGCATACTTCGTGTTGCTCTACGGTGGCAACCTCGTGCTGAACCTCGGCATGACGGTCGGCGAACTGTTCCAGTTCAACACCTACGCGTCGTACCTCTACCAGCGCATGGACTGGATCAGCCTACTGCCGCGACGCATCAATGAGTGTCTCACGAGCAGCCAGCGCATCTTCGAGATCATGGATCAGGAGCCCGAGGTCGAAGAGATCGGCGAACTCTCTGCCGATCACCTCGCGGGCGCGGTCAAGTTCAACAACGTGACCTTCGGCTACCATTCGCACATCCCTGTACTCAAGCACATCAACATCGACGTCGCCCCCGGTGAGATGATCGGTCTCGTCGGACATTCAGGCAGCGGCAAGAGTACGTTTATCAACCTCGTCATGCGCCTCTATGAGGTGGATGAGGGCGCGGTCGTCGTCGACGGCCACGACGTGCGCGACTATCCACAGGCCGGACTCAAGGCCAACATCGGCGTCGTGCTGCAAGAGCCGTTCCTATTCAGCGGCACCATCCTCGAGAACATTCGCTACAGCAAACCCTCCGCGACGGTGGACGAGGTCATCCGCGCGACCAAGGTTGCGGGCGCGCACGACTTCATCGTCAAGTTCCCCGACGGCTACGATACACGCGTCGGTGAAAAGGGGCAGCGTCTATCGGGCGGCGAACGCCAGCGCATTAGCATCGCGCGCGCCGTACTCTGCGACCCCAAGATCCTAATCCTCGACGAGGCGACGGCGTCTGTTGATACGCAGACCGAGAAGCAGATTCAGGACGCATTGGGCAGGCTCGTCAAGGGACGCACGACGTTCGCGATTGCGCACCGCCTGTCGACGCTCCGCAACGCCAACCGCATCCTCGTACTCGAGAAGGGCAAGCTACTCGAGTTAGATACACACGACAATCTTATGAAGAAGCAAGGCAAATATTTCGATTTGGTCAACGCGCAGCTCGATATGCATCGGCTCGACGCGTAGATCCGCATAAAAAGATCGGGCGGCTATGCCGCCCGATTCGTTTATCCACTACCTACTTTACTCTATATATCACACTTCAACACATCGTCGTACGTCTCACGCCGTACCGCGACGGTGACGCTGTCGCCACGCACCGCGACGATCGGCGGCCTTGCGTAGCGGTTGTAGTTGCTGCTCATGCTGTAGTTGTACGCGCCTGTGCCGAGGATCACGACGTGCTCGCCTGGACGTACGTCGGGCAACGGCATGTTCTCGCCGAGCATGTCGCCGTTCTCGCAGCAGCGACCGCTGATCGTAACGCGCTGTGTCGGTTCGGCAGTCGGACGCTCGACGACGAGCGGCGTGTAATTCGCCTGATACAGCATATAGCGCGGATTGTCGCACATACCGCCGTCGACGACGACGTACGTCGAACCGCCCTGCAGTTGTTTCACGCTGCCGACGGTGTAGACCGTGAGGCCCGCGCTGGCAATCAGCGAACGACCGGGTTCGAGCGCCAAACGCGGCACAGGAATGCCGAGCGTCGCACAGTGCGTGCGGATTGTATCGGACAGCTCGGTCAGATACGCCAGAATCGTCATGGGCGCATCCTCTTGGGTATATTTGATGCCGGGGCCGCCGCCCATGTTGAGTTCTGCGACATGGATGCCTTCTTTGAGCAGCTCGGCCATGAAGTCGAGCATGATCTTGGCCGCCGCGACAAACGCGTCGGGCGTGAAGATCTGCGATCCGATGTGGCAGTGTATACCGACGATGTTGACGCCCACAACCTGGGTCGCCGCGCGGATCAGCTTGATGGCTTCGCCGTCGGCGATACCCGTGCCGAAACGCGAGTTGAGCGTCGCGGTCTGGATATACTCGTGCGTATGCGCCTCCACTCCGGGCTTCAAGCGGAACGAGACGTCGACCGTCTTGCCGAGCGACTGGGTGATCTGGTCGATGCGCTGTAACTCGTCGATGTTGTCGACGAAGATGCGCCCTACGCCGTTTTGGATCGCGAGGGTCAGATCCTCGACACTCTTGTTGAGTCCGTGCATGAATACGCGTTCAGCGGGGAATCCTGCTTGCAACGCCGTATAAAATTCGCCGCCCGACGATACGTCGAGATACAGCCCGAGGTCGTTTGCGAGGCGGCACATGTATTTGCAGAGGAACGCCTTACCTGCGTAGGCGATGCGCGTGTCGGTGAGACCGAGTGCCGCAACGGCGTCGGTGTACGCCTTGACATTGACGCGAACGACGTCTTCGTTTATAATATAGCATGGGGTGCCGTGTTGGGCGATGATGTCGTCGAGCGCCACGTCGCTGACGTAGAGGCGGTCGTTCCTGATGTTGATGCAGTCCATAAGTTCTCCTTATCTGTCTTTGTCATTCTTTTACTCTTCTGTATGCATCTGTATGCATGTATGCAACGCTTGAAACTATTATTTATATTATAACACGAATCAGAGGTATTCTGCAATGGAAAGAGCGACCCCCACCATGTCGGGCGTACACAATGCGCCCAACTACCGCATCACCAACATCTGCTGTTTCGTCGCCATCTTCGTACAGGCGATCATCACCAACGTGACTGCCATCATCTTTATCCCGCTGATGGAACTCTACAACCTTACATACGCGCACCTCGGCATCCTCGTCGCGATCAATTTCACGGCGCAGGTGTCGGCAGACATCTTCTGCTCGGGTGTCATCGACAAACTCGGCTTCCGCAAAGTCATCTTGCCCACCAACGCGATCGCATTCGTCGGACTGCTGCTGTTCGCGCTGACGCCAACGCTGTTTCCCAACAACGTATTCGCGGGCATCGTGATTGCAACGATCATCTTCGCATTCGCGAGCGGTCTGCTCGAGATCCTGATCAGCCCCATCGTAGCGGCGATCCCGGGCAACGACAAAGGCCCCGCGATGAGCCTCATGCACTCGTTCTACGCGTGGGGACAGGTCGCAACGATCATCGTGACGACGCTGTTCCTGTTTGTATTTGGGCGAAACATCTGGTACGTCATCGTCGCACTCTGGGCCATCATCCCGCTCGTCAACTTCTTCATGTTCCTCAAAGCCCCGATGCCGCCGACCGTCCCCGAAGAGCATCGACAGGGCTACAAGGCGATCCTGTTCAAGCCGTACTATCTGCTCATGCTCGCCGCGATCCTGCTCGGCGGTGGCAGCGAAGTCACGATCAACCAGTGGTCGAGTACCTTCATGGAAAAGGCCTTGGCGTTGCCCAAGGTTGCGGGCGACCTGCTCGGCATGTGCGGATTCGCGGTCATGCTCGGCGTAGGACGTATGCTCTACGGCATCTTCGGCAATAAGATCAACATGCACGTCGTACTCATCGGCGGATCCGCCGCCGCCGTGATCTGCTACATCGTCGTCGCACTGTCGCCCATCGCAGGACTCTCGGTCGCCGCGTGCGCGATCTGCGGCATCGCCGTGAGCCTACTCTGGCCGGGTACGCTCGTACTCGCGTCGGACGCGTTCCCGCTCGCGGGCGCGTGGATGTTCGCGATCCTCGCGGCGGCCGGCGACGTCGGCGCGGCAGTGTCGCCGTTCGCGACAGGCATGATTGTCGACGCCGCGAATGGCGGCGCACTGTCGGGCTTGACTGCCTGGCTCTCGCAATTGCTGGGTGTATCAGGCGAACAGGCCGCAATTCGCATCGGCATCCTCTGTGCGACGGTGTTGCCTGCGCTGTGCTTCGTCGTACACGTCGCGGCCAAGAAGAAGGCGGCAGAGTGAGTTGTACATGAGCTATGTAGGTGGGCGCGACATGCGCCCACTTGCGCGTTACACGGAGAGCATGAGGTAGTCCCAGCCGCCCGACGTAAATGCCTTGGTGAATCCAAAGTGCAGGAACGCCTCGCCACTCTCGCTGTAGACGTTCTCCCATAAGTCCTGTACGTCGTCCTTGCAGACCGGACGTATCACGATCTTTGCATCCTTGGTCATAAACCATTCCTTTCTGGCACGCATCCGCGCGTGCTGGATATACTCGGTCGGAGAGCAGCCGTATAGCGCGGCGAATGCGCGCGTGAACCCCGCGTGCGTGTCGAAGCAGTACTGCATCGCCACGTCGCACACACCTGCGCCTTGCGCGAGATCGGCCGCGGCGGCGTGGATACGCCGCTCACGCACGGCATCCATGACCGACTGCGCTGTCGCCGCCTTGAACGCGCGTGCGAAGTGGTATGCGGAGTATCCGCAGTGCTGTGCGATCTCCTCGAGTGAGAATTCTTCTTTCAAATGCCCGGCGATGAAGTCCATCGCCTTGTCGATGTCGATTTGCTGCATGTCACACCTTCCCCGTACGGTACGTCTATTATAACGCATATGCGCTCGATGCGCTTTTCGTAGATTGCGCAAAAAGAAACGACACGGCATTTACAAAACGAAGAGGCGTCGCACAAGAGGGATTCGCCGCCCCATCAAACTCATAGCCAACGAAGCCGCAAAAACGACTGCCGAGTAGATCAGCATGGTCAGAACGCCGCCGTACGGCAAGAATGGCTTGAGCGCCTCGTGCAGCGGCGCAAACAGCAACGTATGCACGACATAAATACCCAACGTGTTATCGCCGACCACGCGGACGAATGTGCCGAATCTGCCCGCGCCTTTGTAGTAAAACGAAAGGATGAACAACGCGCACACGATACAAAGCGTAGAAAAACTGTCGTGCGCAGTGTAGACAATGTCGAGTACTTCACCTGTGCGCGGCGTCTGTGAGATTC
>CAYPOE010000158.1:0-5939 GCA_964412285.1 uncultured Eubacteriales bacterium
ATACCTCATCGTCGCTGACTTTGCCGGGTTCATAGTTCGAGTTTCCGTTGAAAGTAGGATTGACGCGCGATACAACCAATCCGCCGCCGTATCCCTGCTCAACGGTTTTGTTGTAGTATTTGTTATACTTTGTGTTGTTATTGTGCGTACGATATTCGAGCAGAATATACTGGTTTGTCCCTTGGATGGGAATCTTGTACGCCGTGACGCCCGCGCTACTGTTGCCGAGCGCGTTGAGCGTATACGTACCGCTTTGCGTGATTGCGGTAGGTTCAGCGCCCCAACCGCCGCCAGCCGGGTACTTGCGCAGCAGCGCCGTACTCGGTATCTGGGGATTGGACGAAGTACCGGCCATCACGTCCCAAGAATGCACAGGTTGACCGTTATTCGTATACCTATACAAATCCGGCAGACCGAACGCGTGCATCTGCTCATGACACAATACGCTGACATCCAACGCTTCCATCAACTGGAAGCTGTAGGTAAGCACGTGCGCGCCATTCAGCTCAACGAGGTCGTCGGTTGTGATTCTACCGTCGCCGTTCTTGTCGTAATACATGCCCCACTTGTGCGGCCACAATAAATCGTTCCAGCCGTTAGGATAGCCGCTTATCACAAAAGTGATGCTGTCCACAAAGCCGTCGTTGTCAACGTCGAGATCCTTGCCATCGATCGAATTATTCAACTTGAGGGCTTCCATGGCATCGATCAACAGCTGCCACTCGCGCGCAGCGCGTGCGTTTTGATCGTCTGGATCGTAACCATCAGAATTCGTCGCAGTTTCAGGCTGATAGTAACTACGCGGATGCGAATCCTGATATACAAATACGTTGCCGCTTTGATACCCCGGGATCGTCGAGTTGAGCGCAATTGCGCCCTCCGATACCGTGGAAACAAAGTCGCGCAACGAGATGTCGGTCGTACCGTTGGTTTGGTCGTCTACGTCGCCAGCCTGACTCTGTAAGTCAGCAGGAGTCTCATCAGAGAAGCAGATGAATACTACAATATTCTCCATCGCCAAAGGAGCATTCGCAGGAACGACTCCTTGAGGCGTTGCGCCAAACGTTGTCGCGTCGGGAAACGAAAGCGTAGGCTGCTCCTTTGCGAACGGACTGATCAAATCTGCGTTGACGGTAAAATTGATGTCTTCCTTTTTGACGCCTGCGGACACGCTAAGATTCGCAGGTGTGCCGGATCGGCCCTGCTTATTCAACGTATAGTATGTACCGCCAGTCGCCGCTATGTTGCCAGAGGGTATCAGCTTGCCGTTCGTATCCAAGGTCGCATACTTGTAGTACCCGTCCTCGTCCTGCATGATGATGTTGCCGTCCGCATCATGCAGATAGTTGAAAAACTCGTCGCCGCTCGCAAGACACTCGAGTACGGTGCCGTCGGGCTGCGTGAGTGTCTGCGGTATGTCGCGCAGTGGGGCTGTGACAACGGCCCCCGCCCACATCACCACGCACAGTGCCAGAACAAGTGCGGTGAGTGCCGCAGGTCTCAAACGTTTCCTGCGCGTCACGCAATCATGCTTCATAAAACCTCCTGTTTCTCATCGTGCCTCCGTTGAAATAGGAATGCTGTACTTCACGCCATAAGTATATCACATAAATATACAAAGCGCAACACGCGCATTGTAGAATTTACTCAATTGTGCGTCTGCGCACAAGAATATATCAAAACAGCCCTTGTATATACAAGGGCTGTTTTGAAAGAATAAGGGTTCGCGATATGCGAACCCTTATCGTATGGCGTCGGCGTAGTATCCCATCCACGACGGCGTAAAGCCCGCCGCGAGCGCCGTATTGGTCGAACCGAGGTTCGCGACCCACGTCGTGTAGAACGCGACTACACCGCGCCGTCCGATCTCTTCGGCCAACGCATGGACGAGGTACGCGGCAAGTCCGCGATTGCGATGCGCGGCCAACACATCGATGCCGATCTGCCACAGCTGGGCGTATCGGTCGTCCGCGCCCGCGAGTGCGATGAGTTCGTCTCCGTCGTACGCGCCGTACGCGATGCAGTCATTGCGGTAGTTGAGTGCGTTGACGAACCCCTCGTGCGCGTACAGTGCGGGCATGTCGCCGCGCTCAAACCAGCGATAGATATACCCCGTAGGCGGTTCGATCACCGCCGCACGCGTGTGGAGATACCGCACATGCTCGCCGCAGAGCTTGTAACCGTGCTGCCGCAACATGTACTCGATGTCGTAGAGCATATCGCCGTCCATGACGTCCCATGCCTGTCGGTCGAGTAGATGTTCTGCGCACCAATCGGCTATGTCGGCGTGTCCGCGCAGGACGGCGTTGCGCCCGAACGTCAGCATCTCGAAGAACGTATCGTTCGACGGTACCCATACATTGCGGTCGCAGTCGAAGGTGCCGACGTCGCAGCCCCATTCGCGCGCGAGGACGGCCTTGACCAATGCCAGTTGATCAGCTTTCTGCATCATAGTCATGACCATCCATTATTTGAAGTAGATGAGCGGATCGATGGGGTCGCCGTTGACCAGTACCTCGAAGTGACAGTGTGGCCCTTCAGCGTACCCTGTGCTGCCGACTTGCAGGATGGGCTGTCCCGCCGTGACCGTGTCGCCCTCGCTGACCAAGATCTTGGAGCCGTGCGCATAGGTCGTCGCGCAGTCGTCGTGCTGAATCACGACATAGTTGCCGAGGCTCGAGTTGTACGCAGCCTTGAACACGTACCCATCGGCCGCCGCAACGATGTTGGAGCCGAATCCCGCCGTGATGTCCACGCCCGTGTGGAGGCTGTTGCGCTTGAGGATCGAATGATAGCGCATCCCGTACGACGACTCGATCTCGTAATACCCGGGTACCGGCCACGTGAACTTGTCGCTCGTATACTCGGTCAGCGTCACGCGTGCGGCGGACGGCGCGTTGGCGTTGGCCACGCTCGTACCTACGCCGCCTCCGCTACTCCCGCCACTGCCTGCGGCGGTGTTCGACGAACGCGCGGCGGCCTCGCGTGCGGCCTCGGCTTCAGCCTCGCGGCGCGCCTTGGCGGCCTCTTCCTCGCGGCGCTGTCGCTCGAGTTCGGCCGCGATGCGCTTCTCTTCCTCAATCTGGCTCGCGAGGTTCTTGATGTCGTCGTAAGCACTCTGCTCATCGGCGAGCATGTTGTCGAATAAACTCTGGAGTTGTCCCTCGATGTCGGTGAGGTCGGCGATGCGTTGGTCGCGCGTCGCGATCTTGTCCTGTGCGACGGTGATCTGCACGCCGAGCGTAGAGATCGTATCCTCGCGGCGCTGCTTATCAGCCTCGAGGTCGGCGGCGACGCGTTCGATGCGCGCGGCGGAGTCCTCCAGCTTCTGCAAGAGTGCGCGGTCATACGCGGCGATTTCTGTGATGATCTCGTAGCGGCGCATGAGATCCGAGAACGACGTCGCGCCGAGCAACACGTCTAAATACGTGACGACGCCTTCCTCGTACATCGTGACGAGCCGCTCCTTGAAGCCCTCGTACTGCTCGTCGACGTCGGCCTTGGCCTGCTCGAGTTCGATCTCCTGCTGCGCGATCAGCGCGTCGAGCGCGTCGATCGACTGCCGGGTGTTGTCGATGCGTTCCTCGTAGTAGCGCACCTCCATGTCGAGCTCTTCGGTCTCGACGCGCAGCACCCGAATGGTCTCCTCGACCGCGTCCATACGCAGCTTGATGTTGTCGCGTTCCTTGACGATGCCCTCGATGTCGCGCTTGATGTTCTCAATCTGCTGCTCTTTCGATATGGGCGTCGGCGCGGTATCGACGCGATTCTTGGCGCCGTCGATGATGGCTTGGATTTGGGTCTTGAGCGTTTCGTCGGTATTGTCTTTTAAGTAGGTGTCCATGAGCGCCTGGATCTGCGCGTCCATGTTGGACGACGTCAAATCCGACGCTTGGACAAACGTCGGGATCATGGGCAGCAGGATCATGAGTACCAAGATCACGGCCACGATGATACAGACGACGCGAACCAATTTTCTATTGCGCATAAGTCAATTACACCCTCAGATACTTGCGGATGGAGATCGCCGCGCCTACGGCCGACAGTACGACGCCCGCGACGCAGAGCCAGAGCGTCAGCGTGAGGCGCAGCTCGTCGTAGGATAGAATCTTGACGTCGCTGCCGAGGATACCGCCGTACGCGCCTGAAAACAGCGCGTAGACCTGCCAGAGCAGCAGTTGCGTGACGATCACGGCGATGGCTGAGATAAGTAGGGACTCGATGACGAACGGTGTGCGAATGAAGAAATCCGTCGCGCCGAGGTATTTCATTATGTTGATCTCCAATTCGCGGTTGGCGAGCGTGAGGCGAATCGTATTGCTGATGATGAACACGGCGACGACGCCAAACAGTACCATGAGCCAGAAACTCACGTTGCGCACAATATCGGTAATGCGCGTCAATGCGTCGTAGGTCTCTTTGTTGTTGGTTACGCGCTCGACGAGCGGCAGATCCTGTATGTCGCGGAGTGTCGCGTCCATCTTATCGAGATCGCGCATGGTCACGATGTAGCTGTCGTGGAACGGATTGTCGTTCTCCAAGCCCTCGAGTGCCTTGGAACCTTTGGCGAACATATCGCGCACCTCGTCGAGCGTGTCATTCTTCGAGATGAACGTAATCGACGACACGTTATCGAGCGACGAAAGCCGCTGTCCGAGCTGCTGCACGTTGTTGGACGTGGCCGTGCGGTCGATGAACACCTGGATCTCGTACATGCTCATAAGCTGCGACGACATATAGTTCACGTTCTGCGACAGCATGATGTAAAGCCCCAAGATCAACAGGCACGCCGCGACGATGACGACGCTCGCGACGCTCATCATGCCGTTGGTAAAGAAGCCGTTTACGCCTTCCTTTATATAGTATTTGGCATTTGCAAGTTTGACCATTGTATGGTTGATGACTTTCTGGTGGTTATGAGTTGAGATTGAATGCCCTCGGCACAGGATTGTTGTAACGGCCGCCGCTCTGGTCGCGCATGAGTACGCCGTTCTCAAGCTCGATGACGCGCTTCTTCATCTTGTTGACGGATTCTTTGCTATGCGTGACCGTGAGCACCGTCGTACCTTGCTTGTTGATGACGTCGAGCAGGTACATGATCTCGGACGCGTTGGTCGGGTCGAGGTTGCCGGTCGGCTCGTCGGCCAACAGGATGGGCGGCCCCGCGACCATCGCGCGCGCGATTGCGCACCGCTGCTTCTCGCCGCCCGACAGCGAATTCGGGCGCACCTTGGCGCGGTCAGACAGGCCGACCAAGCCTAAGATCTGCGGCACGGCACGGCGGATCTCGCGATACGATGCGCCGCGAATCTGTAGCGCGAACGCGACGTTGTCGTAGACGCTGCGTCCGGGCAACAGTCGGAAGTCTTGGAATACGACGCCGATGTCGCGCCGAAACAGCGGCATCTCGCGATGCTTGAGTTCTTGCGTGAGCTGCCCGTTGACGCGTACTGCGCCCGCCGTAGGCAGCTCCTCGCAGAGGATCAGCTTTTGCAGCGTCGTCTTACCCGCGCCCGACGCGCCCACGACGAATACGAACTCGCCGCGCTCAATCGTGAAATTGAGCCGCGACAGCGCGACGACGCCGCTCGGATACTTCATCGTGACGTCGGAAAACAGTATAATTTCGTTTTTTGCCATAGTAATTGCCGATCTTTGGTTTGTGATTGCTACCCGTTTCACTTGCGCTCACTGCAGAACACGGGATACGCCCATGCAAAAGAGAACCAAAAGCCGTTCACTTTTGTGTGGTTCTTCTATCGTGCCCATTACATAGAGATCGTATCGCTGTGCAGGTACTTATTGACCATCATCGCGACCTTGAATACGATCGCGTCGTCGAAGTAGCGGAGGTCGAGTCCCGTGAGCTTGTAAATCTTGTCCAAACGATAGACGAGCGTATTGCGGTGTACGAAGAGTTGGCGGCTCGCCTCAGATAC
>CAYPOE010000159.1:0-5921 GCA_964412285.1 uncultured Eubacteriales bacterium
CAATCTGACGTGTGAGTACGTCGGCGTTCTCGATTGCCGTAACGCCGAGCGCCCGATCCCAGTGGTTGCTGAGGAACGGGATGACCATCTTGCCCTTGTTGTGCATGTCGTCGATGAATGCCGAATCGATCTTGCGATAATCGAGCGAACCATCGGCGTAGATGTCGAAGTAGTCAGGCGATACACTGTCGAGTATGCCGTCGGTCGCGGCGACATAGTTCTTATACAATGTGGTCGTACCGCCAAACAGGAACGACATCGCGTAGTTGTGTGCCGACGCCGTCAGCGGCGACAGGCATAACACAACCAACAATAGATAAGCTGTGATACGTTTCAACATAACACTCCCTCTTTTGTATGAGTTTGTGTTAGTATTTGTATATATCAGGAAATTATGTAAGCCGCACTACATGTTAGCGCGGCATGTAAGTTACAGCACGTAAGACTGGATAAATGCGTAGATCTCTTCTATCTCCACCTCGCTGATGATGGGTTCAAATCCTCATCATAGTCGAATGCGGTGCCATGCGATCGCCTACGGTCAAGGACATATCATTGGCCAATGTTCGATCAGTCCATACCCATATCTTTCAGCATAGCCGCCGCGGCCGCGCGACCCATGCCCATCGCGGCGATGACCGTCGCCGCACCCGTCACTGCGTCGCCACCCGCATATACGTGCGGGATGTTCGTCGCACCCGTAGTCTCGTCCGTGATGATGCCGCCCCACTTCTGCGTCTCGAGCGACGGCGTCGTCGCCTTGATCAGAGGATTGGGTGACTGTCCGATCGCAATAATCACGACATTGACGTCAAGCACAAACTCGCTACCTACCTCGGGAACGGGTCGCCTACGTCCCGACGCATCAGGCTCACCTTGCGTCATGCGTACACATTCCATACCTGTCACGTATGCGTTTTCATCCGAGAGGATGCGCGTCGGATTGACGAGCGTCAGCATCTCGACGCCCTCTTCGATTGCATGATGGATCTCTTCCGCACGCGCAGGCATATCTTCCTGTGTACGGCGATAGACGATGCTCACCTTGTCCGCACCGAGTCGCAGCGCACACCGCGCGGCATCCATCGCGACGTTGCCGCCGCCCACGACGGCGACGTTGCCCTTGAGGTAGAGCGGCGTATCATATTCAGGGAACTTATAGGCTTTCATGAGATTGACGCGCGTGAGGAACTCGTTGGCGCTGTATACGCCGCACGCATTCTCGCCCGGTATACCCATAAACGACGGCAATCCTGCGCCCGTACCAATGAATACCGTATCGTACTGCTCGAGCAGTTCATCGATCGTAAAGACTTTGCCGACGACGTGGTTGAGCTTGATTTCGACGCCCATGGCTTTGAGTGCATCGACTTCAGCCGCCACGATCGACTTGGGCAGACGAAACTCAGGTATGCCGTACGACAGTACGCCACCCGACGTATGAAACGCCTCGTAGATTGTGACGTCTACGCCTGCCGCAGCCAACGTACCCGCGCAGGTCAGACCCGCAGGCCCCGCACCTACGATGGCGGCGCGCTTATGTAAACCTGCATCGCTGCGACCCTCATGCTTGACATCGATACCGCGTTCCAAACAGTAGTCGGCGACATAGCGTTCGAGCCGCCCAATGCCTACGGGATCGCCCTTCTTGGCGCGTACGCAGCGCTGCTCACACTGCGTCTCCTGCGGACAGACGCGCCCGCAGATCGCGGGCAGTGCGTTGGTCGACTTGATCACGTCCAATGCGCCCTCTATGTCGTTCTGCTGGATTTTCTCTATAAATCCCGGGATATTGACGTTGACCGGGCAACCCGCGACGCACGGCGGCTTCTTGCAACGGAGGCAACGCTGTGCCTCGGCAGCCGCGTCGCTCGCGCTGTAGCCCAACGCTACCTCGTCGAAACAGGTCGCGCGCTGTTTGGGATCGCGCTCGGGCATGGGTGTCTTATTCAGCATATATCTTCTCCTTCATAAATATCATTTCTATTCTATATCTATTTGTTCTTCCAAGGCCGCGCCTTATCGAGCCAGCCATGCTTTTGCCAATGTGCCACATCTACCTCGGTGAAACCGAACTTCTTCTGCATGAAGCGACTCACGTAGAACCAGAATCGTACGCGCAGCTCTATACCACCCCGCCCTGCATTGCGCACAATCTTGTGCGCGACACGTTCGGCTTTGTGCGACAACTTGGCCCTGACCTCGGGCTTGACGTCGCTCCACGACAGTCCGTATACAGCCGCGCCGAGCTTATGCGTACGCGCGACGCCCCACATCACGAGATTGTCCTTCATCTCGTTCAGCGTCTTTTTGTAGACAGGCCCCGCCGCAGTCGATATGGCCAAACCCTGCTTCTTGAACATGGACTCGGTCGGGCAATGTACGACGAACATGCACGCGAGGTGGTCGAACAACGCCTTGAGCTGCGCTGTGAGATGTAACGCATAGACGGGCGATGTGAGGATAATCAAGTCCGCCCATTCGAGTTTTTCACGGATGGGCGCAGTATACGCGCTATGCAGGCAACGCGCATGTCCCTTGATAAAGCACGTACCACACGACGTGCAAAACTCGGGCATGTCACGCGGCAACCAGACTTCCTGCACCTGTGCGCCCTCGATGTGCGAGATGACTTCTTGTGCGATTCTGTACGTAGTACTCTTGCGCATCGCGCCGTATACGACGGTCACATTCATCTATTGATTCCCCAGAAGTTTGCACCAGTGTTCTTCGCTCTGCCGCTCCATATCGCGATACATCGCAGTACGGCGCATCGCCTCGTTGAAGTCGACGAGGTGCGCGTCGAACTCGGGGCCGTCGACGCAGGCGAACTTGGTCTCGCCGCCGACCGTGAGTCGGCAACCGCCGCACATACCCGTGCCGTCGATCATGATGCTGTTCATCGACACGACGGTCTTGACGCCATACGGGCGCGTGAGTTCGGCCACGGCGCGCATCATGGGTACAGGGCCGATCGCAATGATGACGTCATATGCGACGCCCGATTTGAGCTGTTCTTCTAATATATTCGTAACAAAGCCCTTGTTGCCATTGGAACCGTCGTCTGTCGCGATGTAGCAGTGCGTGCAGGCGGCGTGGAGTTTATCCTCCATGATGATCAGATCTTTGTTGCGGAAGCCTACGATGAGATCGACTTCGCAGCCCGTATCGTGCAGATACACGGCCTGTGGGTACGCAATGGCCACGCCGAGTCCGCCGCCTACGACAGCCGCACGTTTGTAACCGTCGAGATGCGACGCGTTGCCAAGCGGCCCTACGAAGTCAGTCAGCGCGTCGCCTTGGTGCAGCATACCCAACGCCTTGGTCGTACGCCCGACTTCTTGAAAGATCACGGTGACGCCGCCCTTAGCCGTATCGGCACCCGCAATGGTCAATGGTATGCGCTCGCCGTTATCGTTGATGCGCAGTATGATGAACTGCCCGGGACGCGCCTTGGCCGCGATGTGCGGCGCTTCAACCGTAATGAGCACGGTCTGTGCGTTGAGTCGCTCTTTATGTAAAATTGTATACATGATGATATGCCTCCGTTATTGAGCGATATTTCGTTTGGATATGCGTGCGCCGATCCGCGACTTGCCTATGACGTACAAGCCACACACCGCGATGGATACGAGATATACGACGCCCGCGCGTACAAAGAATGTGAGCCTGTAGTTTGACAACAGACCATTGGCCGCAAACCACTCCTGACACATGTAGATCAGGATCACGTGCGATAAATAGATGTAGTAACTCGCGCCGTCGATGAAGCGCACGGCGATGCTGTCAGCGATGCGCGTGAACCGTTCGGCAATGATCCCGAGCGACAGAATCATGCTCATGCAATACAGCACGTGCATGTTCTCGAGGTACGGCGCATACAGGCCGTTGACGTTGGCGCTATAGCTTAGCGATACATCGAGCAATGCAATCACAGCACAGGTGATGAATATCGCGCGCTTGTGCGCGAGGATTCGCGCAAACGCATCGGCGTAGAAAGCCGCGTACATACCTGTTATCCAGTATATCAGATACGTCGTAAAAAGTCTATCGTTATAATTTAAGCTGATTGTAAGATGCAACCAGTTGCCGCACGCGTTGAGTATATCAGGCAGAAATTGTCCGCAGATTACCGTGACCATCAGCGACAACACGAGCAACAGCGCGGGTTGTACGCGCTTTGCGACGTACAACCAGAGCGGCATGAGTAGATAAAATTGGAACAACATGGGCACAAAGTACAGATGCCCTGCCGCGTCGCCCAGTATGATAAACTTGATGAGTTGCGCAAACGAAAACGTATAGTAGTTGAGGGAACAGAAGTATACGTAGTATACGACGCTCCACAACACGTACGCCACGTAAATTGCGATGAATCGTCCGCGCAAAAACGCGCCGTACTGGAATGGCTGCGACTTATATTTGCCGAACAGCTTGTACGCCGATAGAAACACGAATCCCTGCACAACGCACGAAGCCAATCGCCACGCCGCATAGAGCATGGCGTAAAACGCCCCTGCTTTGTATATCTGTCCCAATGTGATGGCAACGACATGGATGTATACGACGGCCAGACACAACACTACGTTGATCAATCGTACGGCTGACCTGCTCATGTTGAAAGTTCCTCGCCGCCGTGTTTGACTTTGAACGCGTTGCGTCCCGATCCCTTGGACTCGTACAACGCCGTATCAGCCAAATGAATCATCTCCTCGGGCGTACTCAACGCGTTGGCAGGGAAGTATGCGCCGCCCAGGCTGACCGTCACGTAGCCGTACTTACTCTTCTCGTGCGTGATATTCGCGTGGCCAATCGCGTTGCGTAGGTTTTCGCATACCTTGTTGATCGCAGCCTTGCTCTTGGGATTATACAGCAACACGACAAACTCCTCGCCGCCATACCGCGCGACGATGTCGCTGCTGCGCACTGTTGACACGGCTGTCCGCGCGACGAGCTTGAGACAGTCGTCGCCCGCCAGGTGTCCGTAGGTATCATTGTACAGCTTGAACCAGTCGATGTCAAACATGATCAGGCCAACGCTTGCCGATTCAGCCATGGCGCGGTGAATCATATCCCCAAAGGCCGCATCAAAGGCGCGGCGATTAAACAGATTGGTCAATCCGTCGCGCTGCGCCATGGTCAGCAGTTGCTCGTTACGATGCGCGAGCTGTGCATACCCCGACTCAAGCTCGATCTTATTGAGGAATGCACGGCGCTTCCCCAACTCCATGCCGTAGCCAATATAGGAACCTGTGACACTGAACACCACGAGCGCCAGCGACTGTGCCGCGATGTAGATCCACGTGACGCTGTTGGGTTCCGCGGCGTTGTGACGCGCACCCATGACAATCGTAGAGATCAGTGTGATGCCCAACGCGAACATGTTAAAACGCACGTCGAGCGACAACAACGGGTACGCGCCGATCATGATGATAGCGTAGACGGACAAGACCAACGCGAACCCCGGCTCCGAACTCACGGTATGCGCGCCGATATGTGCGTGAATCAGCAGTACGACCGAGGCATACACCGTCAGACACACCGAACGCCGACGCTGAAACCATTGCATAAACGACAGCATCAAACAAACGACAGATACAGGTACCATGACTGCAATACGCCAGAATTGGTTATCTGAATGCGTCAACGGCGCCAATGTAGGCCCCATGCACCAGAGCAACACATAGAATAGCGCCAATACCGTAATGGTATAGCGCGCATAGAGCATGTCAGAACGTAGGTTCTGTTGGTTATAAGATGCCTCTAATACAGGGTCGTCAAATCGCTTGATGAGTTTCATATATGCTTTTGTGTCTTTGTACATCTGCTATACTTTTTATACTCTGCCAAATTATACTTTGACAAACTGCCATGGGATAGCCTGTAGTCGCGGATGAATGTATCTATCGGAATCGACGCCG
>CAYPOE010000160.1:0-5893 GCA_964412285.1 uncultured Eubacteriales bacterium
CGAGATGTTCTTCAGCGCACCGTCGTTCTGGCAGATCATCGGCAATACGCTGTCCATCTCGATCTACGCGCTGTTTATGGGCTTCCCACTTGCGATCATCCTCGCCGTCGCGCTCAACGAGTGCAAGCGCACGTACTTCAAGAAGACCGTGCAGATGATCACATACATGCCGTACTTCATCTCGACGGTCGTACTCGTCGCGATGCTGACACAGTTCTTGGATCTCAAAGTGGGCATGATCAACGTCATCCTCGAACAGTTCGGCATACCGCGCAAGGCCTACACCTCGATCCCTGAATACTTCAAGCATCTGTACGTCTGGTCGGGCGTGTGGCAGTCGACGGGTTACTCGGCTGTCGTATACCTCGCGGCACTCTCGGGCGTCAACAGCGAACTCTATGACGCGGTCATGGTCGACGGCGCGAACCGCTTCCAACGCGTCTGGTACATCGACTTGCCCGGCATCGCGCCGACGATCATCACACTGTTCATCCTCAACGCGGGCGCGATCCTCAACATCGGCTTTGAGAAGATCTTCCTGATGCAGAACGGTACAAACATCCGCGTATCTGAGGTCATATCGACCTACGTCTATAAGATGGGCTTGCAGAACATGAACTACTCGTTCTCTGCCGCGATCGGACTCTTTAATTCCGTCGTGAGTTTGATCCTCGTCGCGATCTGCAACGCCATATCGAGCAAATTCTCTGAAACGTCATTGTGGTAGATGCAAGCGGGGATATATTTTCGGGGGTATATTTATGGTAAAACGCAGAAGCCTAGATGAAATCATATTTGACGTCATTGTATACACCATACTCATTACGGCGACATTGCTCGTCGCGTACCCGCTCATCTACGTCGTCAGCGCGTCGTTCTCGAGTACGCCGGCCGTTATGGCGGGTCGGGTCGTACTCTGGCCGGTTGAGCCTACGCTCTACGCATACCAGGCCGCGTTCCGCAACAACTTGATCCTCGTCGGGTATAAGAACTCGTTCATCTATACGTCGCTCGGCACGCTCATCAACCTCACGATGTGTATGCTCATGGCCTACCCGCTGTCGCGTAAGAAGATGTTCGGGCGCAATTTCTTCGCGTGGATGCTGCTCATCACGATGTTCTTCAACGGCGGCTTGATCCCGACGTACCTCGTCGTGAGTAAGCTCGGACTGCTCAACACGATCGGCGCCATGGTGCTGCCCAACGCGCTCAGCGTATGGTACGTCATCCTCATGCGCACGTATATCCAGTCGAGCTTGCCCGAGGAACTGTTCGAGAGCGCGGGCATGGACGGCTGCGGCCCGATCCGCGCACTGTTTACGATGGTACTGCCGCTGTCGAAACCCATCATCGCCGTCGTCGCGCTGTACTGCGCGGTCGGCATCTGGGGTTCGTACTTCGACGCGTTCATCTACTTGACGAGCAAAGAGCTGTTCCCGTTGCAGATCGTGCTGCGCAACATCCTGATCATGAACCAAGTCGATCCGGCTATGATCATGGACGCGAAAGAACTCGCGATGCGGCAGGGACTCATCAACGTACTCAAGTACGCGATCATCGTGATCGCCTCGCTGCCGCCGCTGCTCATCTACCCGTTCGTGCAGAAGTATTTCATCCAAGGCATCATGATCGGCTCCCTCAAGGGCTGATATACAATTATTTATTATTTTCAGGAGGATCCACATGAAACGTGCATATCTACGCGTGTTATGCGTCATCGTAGCCCTCGTACTCGCGCTCTCGGCGTGCGGCGGCAGTACGAGCAATACGTCGACCGATGCATCGACGTCGACCGCAACAGAAACCAAAACAGAGACCAAGACCGATGCAACTGCGGATACCAAGACCGATACGACGGCAGCTTCGACCGACGGCGGCGTACAGCTGTCCGCACCCGGCGTACTGCCCATCGTACCCAACGTCGGCGACGTGACCCTCAAGTTCATGGTCACGCAGCATCCGGCCATCATCGACTGGAACACCAATGCATTCATCCTCTGGATGCAGGAACAGACCAACGTCAAACTCGAGTTTGACGAGATCCCGCTCGAGGGTCGCCAAGAGAAGGTCAACCTCGTACTCGCTTCGGGCAACTACCCCGACGTATTCTTCGGACTATCCTTCTCCGAGGCACAGATCCAGCAGTACGGCGTGGCTGAAAACATGTTGCTGCCGCTCGGCGACCTGATCGACGAAAACTGCGTCGAGATCAACAAGATCTGGGACAACTTCCCCGGTTCGCGCAACATCATCACGCAGCTCGACGGCAACATCTACTCGATGCCGCAGGTCAACGAGTGCTATCACTGCACGATCTCGCGCAAGATGTGGATCAATCAGGATTGGCTCGACGCATTGGGCTTATCGACGCCCAAGACGACGGATGAATTCTACGAAGTACTCAAGGCGTTCAAAGAGAAAGATCCCAACGGCAACGGCAAAGCCGACGAGATCCCGCTCGCCGGCGCACACGCCGACGGTTGGTGGGACAACTACGACGCATTCTTGATGAACGCGTTCTGCTACTACACCTACAACGTCGCCGATACACAGGCGTCGTCGTTCGGCTTCCAGCTCGACGACAATGACAACGTGACGACGTGCTTCTACAATGTAGAGCCGATGAAGGCGGGCTTCAAGTATTTGGCGAAGCTGTACAGCGAAGGCTTATACTACGAAGGTTCGTTCTCGAATACATCGCAGCAGCTCACGCAGCTCGTGGAAAGCCCCGAAGGCTCGATCGTCGGCGCAGTCGGCGGCGGCTACGGCGGTATGTTCTCGCAGCTCGGCGGCGAACGCTACGCACAGTATCGCGGTCTGTCCCCGCTCAAGGGTCCGAGCGGCTGGCAAGGCATCGTACACGAGCCGTACGGCAGCGTATGGGCGTCCAACATGGTACTGTCCAAGACCTGTTCGAATCCCGCGGCGGCTGTCAAATGGGGCGACTACATGTACTCCTACGACGCGACGCAGCGTTCATACCTCGGCGTCGAGGGCGAGGGTTGGCGCAAAGCGGAGGATGGCGAGGTTGGCATCAATGGCAAGCCCGCCCTCTATACGCAGCTCGTGCCGTGGCAGGAGCGCGATCCGCAGAACGAGCACATCTGCCAGCAGTGCATCGACTACCGCCCGATCGACTATCGTCTGGGCATGACGTACGACCCGAATACCGACATGTACAGCGCGGACGGTCTCGAGAAGCTGCTGCAAGTCGTATCCGAGGACTACATGCAGTACGCCAAGACGCAGTACACGATGCCGCCGATCAAGTTTACGAAGGATCAGAACGACGCGATGATGGTCATCAAGACCGAGCTGTCGAACACGCTCAAAGAGTATGTCACAGGCTTTATGAACGGCACGATGGACGTCGACTCGCAGTATGATTCGTTCGTCGAACTCATCAAGTCGCAGGGCATGGATACGCTGATCCAGAACTATCAGGACGGCTACAAGGCACAGTACAAGAAATAAGAGATTAGAAATCAGACAATAACAGGCAGTCGGCCAATGATCGACTGACAAACCATACGCGGATGCGTCCGCGTATGGTTTTGCATGTTATGCATGACATGCATGTGACCTGTGAAAGGGGCTACATAATGAAACTCTACATCAAGTACATCTCGCGTTATACGCTGCCGTTCTTTGTCGCGATCGGTTGCGTCGCGTGCGAAGCCGTCTGCGACTTGCTCGGCCCTACAATCATGGCGCGCATCATCAACGAGGGCGTGCAGAACAGCGACCTCGCCCATGTCACGCGCTGGGGACTCATCATGCTGCTCGTCACAGCCATCGGCGCAGTCATGGCCGTATCGCGCGCCATCATCTCGAGTACCGTATCGCAGCGCATCGGCGCGGATCTGCGCCACGACCTGTTCAACAAGATCATCCACTCGTCGGTCGGCAGCGCGGATCAAATCGAGAGCGGCTCACTCATCACGCGCATGACCAACGATACGAGCCAGATCACGCAGTTCATCAACGGCGTCATGCGCATCTTCCTCAAAGCGCCGATCACCTGCATCGGCTCGATCATACTCGCGACGACGCTCAACCCGCGCATGTCACTGATCATCTACGGCGTTGTCGTCGTCGTGGCGACGCTCATCATCATCAGCATGAAGCTCAGTTACCCGCGCTTCTCGCGCTTGCAGCGTGCGATGGACAAGGTCAACTCGGTCATGCAAGAGTACCTGATCGGCGTGCGCCTCGTCAAGGCGTTCGGCACCTACGACGAGGAAAGCAAGCGCTTCGCCGACGCGAATACGACGCTCATGCAGCGCGGTGTATCGGCGCAGCTCGTCATCACGCTGACCCAGCCCATCATGACGCTGTCGGTCGGATTGGGTTCGGCGATGGTGATCTACGTAGGTAGCCTGCTGTTCAATGGCAACCTCGCCCAAGCCGGCGACATCTCGGCGTTCACGATCTACATGGCGCAGATCCTCATGTCGCTGCTCATGATCACGAATATCTTCAATACCTTCGTGCGCACCAAAGCCTCGACTGCGCGCATCAACGAGGTATTTGACGCCGAGGACGATTTTCAGCCGTCGGACAAGCATAGCGACACACTCGACGGCAGCATCGCGTTCGACCACGTGACGTTCGCGTATCCGAGCGGCAGCGACGTACCCGCCCTGCGCGACCTGTCGTTCCGCGTGGAGCATGGGCAGTCGCTCGCGATCATCGGCCCGACGGGTTCGGGCAAGTCGACGATCGCGTCGCTGTTGCTGCGGTTCTACGACGCGACGGCGGGCAGCGTCTGCGTCGGCGGGCGCGACGTGCGGTCGGTCGGCGTGGACGCATTGCGCAAGAACGTTGCCATCGTACCGCAGAAGCCCATGCTGTTCGGTGGTAGCATCGCCTACAACATCCGCTGGGGCAACGCCGACGCAGACGACGCCGCACTCCGCGATGCGGCACACGCGGCCGAAGCGCGGTTCATCGACGACATGCCCGACGGGTTCGACAGTGAACTCGGCGCGGGCGGCGTCAACATCTCGGGTGGACAGAAGCAGCGCGTATCGATTGCACGCGGCATCGTCAAGGGCGCAAAAGTGCTGATCCTAGACGACGCGACGAGCGCACTCGACGCTGTCACCGAAGCCAAAGTGCGCGGCACGCTGATGCGCATGGCGGGGGATGTGACCGTGATCACGATCACGCAACGCTGCACGACGGCGATGTACGCCGACAACATCCTCGTGATGGAGAACGGGCGCAGCGTGGGATTCGGCACACACACACAGCTACTCGATACCTGCAACGTCTACCGCGAGATCTACGCCTCGCAGGTCGACAGCAACTATGCAAACGGAGGGCAGATCCATGGCTGAACAGACACGCACCGAAGTCAAAATGCCCAATATGATGATGGGACGCGGCCCGGGCGGCGGGCCTGGACGGTTCGCGCCCGGCGCAAAGCCCAAGAACGCCAAGGGTACGATCCTGCGCATCCTCAACATCTACCTGCGGTTTGCCAAGTCGATCTTCGTCGCGGTACTGCTGACCGTCGCGTCGTCGGGCATTGCAATCGCGGTGCCATACGTCGTGGGCAAGGCGTTCAATGCGTTTGACATCCATGCGCACACGGTCGACACGCCGTCGCTCGTGCGCATGGTGCTGCTCATCGCCACGCTGCACGTCGCCAACTGGGTCGTGTCGACGGCCAACGGCGTGATCATGCTGCGCGTATCGCAGCGACTCGTGTTCGTGCTGCGCAGCGAATTCTTCGCCAAGATGCAGAAGCTGCCGCTGTCGTTCTACGACACGCGTTCGCACGGCGACACCATGAGTCGCCTGACCAACGACGTCGACAACATCAGTTCGACGATCGCGCAGACGACGACACAGCTCGTCTCGAGCGCGCTCCCGATCACCGGCTCGT
>CAYPOE010000161.1:0-5889 GCA_964412285.1 uncultured Eubacteriales bacterium
ATTCACCATGACAGGCGGCACCATTACAGGGAACAGCGCGTCGTATGGCGGCGGTACGTCTTGTTCCAATGGTACATTCACCATGACAGGCGGCACCATTACAGGGAACAGCGCGTCGTATGGCGGCGGTGGCGTTGAGATATGGAATGGCAGCGTCTTCAATATGACAGGCGGCACCATCACGAGCAACAGCACGTCAAGCGACGGCGGCGGTGTACTTTACTCTTCGGGTACCTTTAACATCTCGGGTATAGCGAAGGTATCGGGCAATACGGCTTCTTCCGCAGGCAAAAACGTATATATAAGTTCCTCATCGTCATTCGTCAACATCAAAGGCGCGTTGCTCGCGGGCGCAGCGGTGAGTGTGATGCCGGCCACTGCGACGAACGGTACAATCGTCGCCAAGCCGAGCGGCTACACCATCACTTCTACCGACGTGAGTAGGATGTCGTACGACGGCACAAACGGTAGTTTAACGTTAAGTGGCGGCAATGTAGTGCTGTCGATTGGCGCAACCAATAACGAGGCACAGATAGGCTCGACGCAGTACGCGACGTTGGCTGCCGCAATGAATGCGGCGACAAGCGGGCAGACGGTACAGTTGTTAAAGAACGTCACGTTGAGCGAGACCATCAGCTTGTCGAGCAAGAGCGTTACCCTCACGAGTGCGACGGGAACATATACAGTCACGCGCGCCATAGGATTTACAGGCAATCTGTTTACGGTAAACTCCGGTGCGACGCTTACGCTAAACAACGTCACGATAGATGGCAATAGGTCGAATGTTCTGAATACAAGTTCGCTCATATACCTCAGCAGTACGACTGCTACGCTAAATATCAACAGTGGCGCGACATTGCGAAATAACTCCATGAGCAATGGCTACTATGGCGGCGCGGTATATGTATACTCTGGTACCTTCAACATGTACGGCGGTAGTATCACAGGTAATGCCTCGACTTATTATGGCGGTGCAGTATTTATATTCTATGGCACCTTCAACATGAGCGGCGGCAGTATCACAAGCAACACTGCATCGTATGGCGGCGGCGTAGGCATCGGCGACGGCACCTTCAACATGAGCGGTGGCAGTATCACGAGTAACACTACATCTTACTACGGCGGCGGCGTATACATGAACAGCGGCGCCTCCATATTCAACGTATCCGGCACGGCTAACGTCACGGGTAATACAAAATCCAGCAGTGCGAATAACGTATATCTGAATTCTGGCGCATACGTCTACATCAGGGGCGCACTTGGCAGCGGCGCGGCGATCGGCATCGTGCCCTACTCTGCATCCAACGGCACCATCGTAGCAAAGCCCAACGGCTACACGATCACATCGTCTGATGTATCGAAAGTATCGTGTGACACCGGCGGCAGTCTGGGGTTGAGCGGCGGCAATGTCGTATTGTCGATGGGTGAAGCGCGCATCGGCAGCACCTATTATACGAGTGTAGCGTCGGCATTCAATGCGGCGACAAGTGGTAGCACGATCGAGTTACTGCAAGACGTGACGCTCTCGAGTGGGATTACACTGTCGGGCAAGAGTGTCACGCTCACGAGTGCGACAGGGACGTGCAAAGTGACGCGTGGTGTGAACTATACGGGCAATCTGTTCGTGGTAAATGCAGGCGCGACACTGAACTTGGGTTACGTTATAGTAGATGGCAACAAGTCGAATGTCGCAAACACGAGTTCGCTTGTGTGCGTCTACGGTACACTGAACCTAAACAACGGGTCGACGTTGCAGAATAACTCCGTAAGCGATGACGGCGGCGCAGTGAATGTAAACGGCGGAATATGCAACATGTACAGTGCCTCGGTTATAAAAGATCATTATGCAAGCGATGACGGCGGCGCAGTGTACATGCAAGGCAGCAGTACATTGAATATGTACAACGGTGCAACCGTTCAAAACAATTATTCTAACGATGACGGCGGCGCGGTGTACATGCAAAGTAGCAGTACCTTCAACATGTATGGCGGCAGCATTACGAACAATACTTCTAACTATTGGGGCGGCGGCGTATGCTTGCCCAGCGGAGCTTCGTTCAACATGTATGGGGGCGGCATTACGAACAATATGGCGCGCGTCAGCGGCGGCGGCATTTGGTTGAGCAACGGCGCATTCAATGTATCGGGTACGGTGAATGTAACGGGTAACAGCTTGGGCACTCGTTCGTACGCACCTTCTGGAGCGTCTCAAGGCGTGCCTGACAAGGCCATCTCTCCCGAACAAATGCAGGAACTATATGGCGATACGGAAAATGCCAACGCTGTACACAATGTGTACGTGAACGGTGGGCAGTATATTTATATCAAGGGCGCGCTCGGCAGTACGGCGTCGATCGGCATAACGCCATACTCCACGGCGAGCGGCACCATCGTAGCCAAGCCCAATGGCTACACCATCACTGCATCTGATCGTACGAAACTCTCGCGCGACGATGGTGGCAGCTTAGAGTTGAGTGGCGGCACCGTCATTATACCGGGTACCTCGAGCGTAGCGCGCATCGGCAGTGCGTACTATACGAGCTTGGAGTCGGCATTTAGCGCGGCGACAACCGGCAGTACGATTGAGTTGCTGAACAATGTGACCCTCGCGAATGCCATTGCCCTATCGAACAAGACTGTCACACTCACGAGTGCGACGGGAACATATACAGTCACGCGCGCCATAGGATTTACAGGCAATCTGTTCACGGTAAACTCCGGCGCGACGCTTACGCTAAACAACGTCACGATAGACGGCAATAGGTCGAGTGTCACGAGTGCGAACTCGCTTATATGCGTGATTGGCACGCTGAACATCAATAACGGCGCGACGTTGCGAAACAATGGGGCAAATGGATACTACGGCGGCGCGGTATATATCAACAGTAGCAGTAGTAGTATACTCAACATGTATGGCGGTACCATCACGGGCAACACGGCAAGCTACGGCGGCGCAGTATACGCAGGCTATGGCACCTTCAACATGAGCGGCGGTACCATCACGGGCAACACGGCTGGGACGAATGGCGGAGGCGTTATATGCTACAGTGGCAACCTATTCAACGTATCTGGCACGGCCAAGGTAACGGGCAACACCGTATCGGGTAGTGCAAACAATGTATGCCTCAACTCTTCCAGTGCATACGTTTACATCAAGGGCGCGTTGTCTACGGGTGCGGCGATCGGTATAACACCCTATTATACGGCAAATAACACCATCATAGCCAGGCCGAACGGCTACGCGATCACAGAGTCCGACCGCGCCAAACTCTCGTGCGATAGCGGCTACAATACCATCCTCAGTGGCGGCAATGTCGTACTATCGACTGTCGCCGCCCTCACGGGTACTGCGACGATCAACAATACGTCGCCGCGCTATGGCGTCACGCTGTCAGCTTCGCTCACGTCCACCAATAATACAGGTACGCTGTCGTATCAGTGGAAAAGCAACGGTGTGAATGTCGGTTCTAATAGCAGTACCTATGTCGTACAGCAATCCGATATAGGCAAGACAATCACAGTAACGATTGCGTCGAGTCAACAGACGGGTTCGGTGACGAGTGCGTCGACTGTGGCGGTGGCCAAGGCGGTGAACTCCACCACGCCATCCGCACCCTCGCTGTCGTATAAGACCTCCACCAGCGTCGTATTGAATGGCGTTGCAGGATATGAGTACGCGCGGGTAGCGGCGGGAGCCGCGGCGCCTACCACGTTTGTATCAGATCCGGTGTTTACAGGCCTGACTGCCAATACGTCGTATGACTTCTACCAACGCATCGCCGCCACGAGCACGCATCAGGCATCGGCGACGAGCGCCAAGTTGAACGTTGTGACTGGTGCGGTCGGCGCATCTGACTATACGCTCCATCTGTCCGCACCGGCGAGTGCATCGTCTGGCGGTAGCTTGACATATACGGCGACGCTGAGCGAAGTGACCAACCAATCGGGACTGTTGGCAATGGAGTTCATATTGAACTATGATCGCAGCAAACTTACGTTTGTATCGGCTACACTCAATGCCGCGCCGTCTGGCTGGGTCATATCGAGCAACGATATAACGAGTTCGAGTACAGGTAAGGTCAAGGTAGTGGTGAATGACGTGTTGGTCAACGCACCGATCTTCCATGGTAGCGCACTCAATCTATCCGTGTTGTTTACCGTGAATCCGAGTGCAACCGGTTCGGTCAGCGCAAGCCTCACGGAGTTATATGGCGCGACGATCAATACCAATGCATCATTGACAGGCAAGAGCAACGGCAGCATTGCTACCACAATATCAGCCGCCAACTTAACAACGCTCACGTTGTCACCCTCTTCGCTCTATGCGATCACCGGGACTGCGCCCAAGTACCTCACCATCAGGCCGGATCGAAGGACGCCGGCAGACGTCAAGTCCAACTTCCTGAACAACGGCAATAGCATCAACATCAGCAATATCAGTGGTTCAGGCTATTTCGTCGGCACGGGCGCCGTTGTCAGTCTGAGCGGTACGTCCGACCAAGCGACTGTGATCTTAAAGGGCGACGCTACGGGCAATGGCGAGATCGACTCCACGGATTATCTGCGCGTCGGTAGGCACACGCTGGGTGCTTATACGTTGACGGGGGTATACTTTACCGCTGGCGATATAAACAACAATAGCAGGATTGACGTTGCCGATTATGTAGCGATAGGCAGGCATCTGCTGGGACTATCCAATCTGTATGACGGTACCTCTGTGTCATCGATGGGGCCGTCGGGCGCGCCATTCATGATGAATGCCACATCGCCATCTCCTGCGTACACCCTATCTATCGATGGCGCGGCACCAACTGCGCGCATCGGCGATCGGGTCAGCGTCACCGTCGCGGTTAGGGATGTCGCTTCATACGAGGGCCTGTTGGGTCTCGGCCTACGACTGGGCTATGATGGTTCGATGCTCACTTATGTCGAAGGTTCGGCATCATTGGTAGACAACGCGGTACATTGGGATATGCAAGCCTATAACGCCGTTCAAAGCGACGAAGGGGCGATTGCATTCATACTCAATCACCCCACCTTCGCCACACGTCTGTATCACGGCGACGAATTATGCTTCAAGATTGACTTTATCGTAAAGGCGCAGGGCGACGTAAACACTTCTGTATTTACGATGGAGTCGGATGGCGTGGATGGCAATGGCAACGCCGTAAATGGTATGGCTAACAGGTATGATCTCCATATCATCGATGGCGAGTTCGAGGATTGACGTTCGACTATCTCTGTTGGGCGTGGTGCCGATTTGGCGCCACGCCCATTTGTATGACATACCCCCGCAACAATGCAGGAGGACGTTGCGAGATGCGTCCCTGTATACCGACCCATGTCATGATATTGTGCATAATAAAATATATTTTCCTCATGATGTGCCAGTATCTGTTGTTGTTATACATATCATACGGCATTTATACAGAGAAAACAATTCCATACGGCATAACACGCACGCGGTTCGCGCGATCTTTCCACGCATCAGTACTTGACTACATAACCATATTATAGTACAATTTAATAAAGCGCAGTTGTGAGCGCTCGAGGAATCTTTTATGTTCATGCTATTCATGGCGGACTCGGGTTCGGGTGAGCGTACCGAAAAGGCGACGCCGAAAAAGCGCCGAGATACGCGAGAAAAAGGCCAGGTACTTAAGAGTCAGGAACTCAATGTCGCCGTACTGCTTACGAGCGCGTTCTTTGGTTTACGATTCTTTGGCGGCGGATTGGTCGAGGGTCTGTCTCGGATGATCCAGTCCATGACCAACCTCTCCTATCTGTATGACCCTGCATCGTTCGACGTCGCACTCGCCTCACGCATCGTCAACGATACACTGTTCACGTTGGCATGGATGCTTGCGCCATTTTTGTTGCTTGCGTTCG
>CAYPOE010000162.1:0-5860 GCA_964412285.1 uncultured Eubacteriales bacterium
CCTCGGTTTCGCCATCAACCGATACATAGAGCCGGAGGTCTGGGCGCGCATCGTGGGTGCGGAGTTGGGGCTACGTTCGGTGCAGTTCGTCGCCGATCTGCTCAATCCATTCCTGCCGCCCGCGTACGTGGACAGCCAAGTTGCACGTATCAAAGCGGCTGTGGCACAGTACGACGTACGCGTCGACGGTATATTCACATCGGCGTACACGCGCGTCAACCATCTGCTGCACCCCGACGCCGAGGCACGCCAAATCTGGTACGACTGGTTCGTACGCCTACTCCGCATCGGCGCGGCACTCGGGGCCAAGACGGCGGGCAGTCACTTCGGCATCCTGACCTTCGACAGCTACGAACACCATCGTGAGTATATATTGGAAGAAGGCGTAAAGGGTTGGCAACGATTGAGCTACGTCGCCAAGGAACTCGGCTACGAGTACCTGCTGTTCGAGCCTATGAGCGTGCCGCGCGAATGTGGTAATACCGTCGCCGAATCGCTTGACCTCATGAACCGCGTCAACGCCGACAGCGGCGTCCCCATGCGCATCTGTCTCGACGTGGGTCACGCGCCGCATCCCGACGAGCGCGATCCGTACCCGTGGCTCGAACGGCTCGGTGGGTATTCCCCCATCGTGCATCTGCAACAGACCGTGCTGCACAAATCGAACCATTCGCCGTTCACGCCCGAGTGTAACGCCACCGGCCTCATCGAGCCGCGCAAGGTGTTAGATGCACTCGAACGCGGCGGCTGCAAGGAGACGTCGCTCGTATTCGAGATCGGGCATCGCGAGCACTGGGACACCGACTTCCGCATCATCGACGACCTCAAGCAGAGCGTCGAGTATTGGCGACCATACGTAAAGGAATAGGACGTTTGTTATGAAAGCATTGGTATTACATGCCGTGGGCGATCTACGCTACGAGGATGTGGCACATCCTGTGCGCCGGGATGGCGAGGTATTGGTCAAAATCAAGGCTGCGGGCATCTGTGGCTCGGACGTCCCGCGCGTGTTTGAGAAGGGTACCTACCAGTTCCCCACGATACCCGGGCACGAGTTCGGCGGCGTCGTCGTCGAGGCCGACGAGGGTGCATTGATCGGCCGCAAGTGCGCAGTATTCCCGCTGCTGCCGTGTGGCACGTGCGACATGTGCGAGCGCGGCGCGTATGCGCAGTGTGAGGACTATCGCTACTTCGGTTCGCGACCTGTCCACGCAGGCGAAGACATACACCCGGGCGGTTTCGCCGAGTACATCAGCGTACCGCTCTGGAATGTCGTGCTGGCCGATGGCGCGTCATCTGCCGCGTTATCTTACGAAGAGATCGCCCTCTGCGAGCCTTGCGCCGTCGCGCTACATGCGACCGAACAGGCCGACCTGTATGCGGGCTGTCGCGTACTGATCTACGGCGCAGGGCCCATCGGCGTCATGGCCGGCGAGTGGGCGAAGATCAAAGGCGCGGGCGAAGTGTGCCTGTTTGATATAGACGAGCGCAAGGCGGCATACGCCAATCGACTCGGATTCGCGACTGCGCCGTCGGGTCTGTACGACGTATGCATCGAGGGTACGGGCGCGTTCAAGGCGTGGGAGGGCTGCATACGCAACGCCAAGCCGTTCGGTACCGTCGTATCCCTCGGCAATCCCATGCGGGATATGACGCTGCCGCAAGACGCGTACTCTCTGCTGCTGCGCAAAGAGCTGTGCCTGCGCGGTACGTGGAATTCGCGTTACAGCAGTATGCGCAATGATTGGGCGACTGCGCTGTCGTTCATGCCGAGGTTGGGATTGTCGCACCTCGTGAGCCACAGGTTTGGGTTGAGCGAGTACGAACGCGCGTTCGGCGTCATGCGCGAACGCAACGAGTTCGTCAACAAAGTGATGTTTGTGATGGAGGATCTGATATGAAAGCGGCGGTATTTGAAGGACTGAATCAACTGACGGTAAAAGAACTGCCCACGCCGCAGTGCGGCGACAACGACGTACTGCTGCGCGTGCGCGCGTGCGCGGTATGCGGCAGTGACATCCGCATTTGGCATCACGGCAACAGCCGCGTGTCGTATCCGCAGACCCCGGGCCACGAGTTCAGCGGCGAGGTCGCGGCGGTCGGCAAGAACGTCACCGCGTGGCGAGTCGGCGATCGGGTCGCGATTGGGGCAGATGTACCGTGCGGTGCGTGCGTATTCTGCAAGGCGGGCATTGGCAACAACTGCCAGATCAACTACGCGATGGGATACCAGTTCGCGGGCGGATTCGCAGAGTATGTGCTGCTCAACCAGACCGTCGTCAACTACGGTCCCGTGACCAAGATCCCCGACCACGTGTCGTACGAGGAAGCCGCACTTGCCGAACCGCTCGGCTGCGTACTCAACGCACTCGAACTATCGCCTGTTAAACTGGGCGACGTCGTCGTACTCATCGGCGCGGGACCCATCGGCATGATGCTGTGCAAAGTAGCCAAGCGTATGGGCGCATCCAAAGTCATCCTCATCAATCGTTCTACGCCGCGCCTCGAGATGGCAAAGCAGATCGGCGTGGCAGACGTATACGTCTGCATGGCGGACGAGGATGCGGTAGAACGCGTCAAAGCCGAAACAGACGGACTCGGCGCGGACGTGATCTTCACAGCCAATCCGTCGGGCGAGTCGCACGTGATGGCGCTGGGTATGGCCAAGAATCGCGCGCACATCAACCTGTTCGGCGGATTGCCCAAGGATCACTCGATTGTGCCGCTTGATACCAACATCATTCATTACAAAGAGTTGTTCGTCGCGGGCGCACACGGCGCGATGCCGATTCATCATGCGCGCGCAGTAGAACTGATCTCGAGCGGCGTGATCGACGTGAAGCCGTTCATCACGCATACATTCGCGCTCGAGGACGTAGAACAGGCGTTCGCGACGGCGGAGGGCCACTCGGGGCTGCGCGTCGTAGTCAAGATGGGTTAGGTCGTGCGTATGATGAACAAAGTCATCCAAGCCATCATTGCGCCGTCCATGATGTGTGCCAACATGTTGCGGCTCGAGGACGATCTGCGCGCGTTCGAGCGTTTGGGCGTAGAACTGTTGCACATCGACGTCATGGACGGCGACTTCGTACCCAACTATACGCTGGGTACGGACTACGTGCGCATCTTGGCACAGGCGACGCGCATTCCGCTCGACATACACCTCATGATCACCGAGCCTGAGCGCAAGCTCGATTGGTTCAGTGTGAAGCCTGGCGATTTTGTGTCGATCCACTACGAGGCGACGCGCCACGCGCAGCGCGCACTGGCGCGGATCCGCGCGATGGGCGCGCGACCCATGCTCGCGCTCAATCCGGCCACGCCCGTCGACGTATTGGCATACGTGATCGACGACGTCGACGGGGTACTCATCATGACGGTCAACCCGGGTTACGCGGGGCAGAAACTGGTTCCGCGCACGATCGACAAGGTGCGCGATGCGCGGGCGATGCTCGACAGGTTGGGTCGCGGCGACGCACGCATTGAGGTCGACGGCAACGTATCGGTCGAGAATGCCAAGTTGTTGCGCGAAGCGGGCGCGGATGTGTTCGTCGCGGGCACGGCAGGTCTGTTCATGCAAGATGCGCCGCTGGACGCGGCGTATCGGCGGTTATGTGAAGCGGTAGAGTAGTAGTATATGCAATCGGTTTCAGATTCTATATGTAGACTCCTGTCGTATATGGCGAACATATTGGCAGGAGTTTTTCTTGAGCAAAACCACTGTTGTGTATTATAATAGTTCCAACACAGAGTCTCCTATATTTTTCATAAACATCCAATATATAGCTTTACCATGTACCATACTATATCTATAGTATGATGGTGGATAAGATACGCGCGAATAGGCACAATATAACAGACTACAACCAAAGTTGTGTGCAGGAGGCAATTGGGAGGCAATTGATTGAATGAAGAATCTCAAAGTAAAATATAAAATGCTCGTTGGATTCGGGTTGACTGTGGCACTGCTGTTGTTGAGCTTGCTCTTCACTATATCGAGCTTCGGAGATGTGAATACCAATCTCGGTATACTCAAGGACAAGACGCTGCCCAATATCAACGATACGTGGACGATACGGCGGTACGAGGTCTCGATCGAGGGAAACCTCTATATTGCCGCCAATTCCCGCAGTTCTACCGAGGTCACCGGCTTGTTGTCGTCGATTGCTGCCGATAGTCAAAAGGTCGAGCAGGCCATGGAGAACCTACACGTCACATATCAGGGCAATCAGGCCGATTTCGATAAGCTCGATACGATGCTACATGCCCTGCATACCCTGCGCGACCAGATCACTACGCCCCTGTCGCAAGGTGCGGAGGCAGGCGTCGTAATCGACATGCTCGACAATGAATACAAGCCCAAGTACGACGAACTCATGGCGCACTTGCTTACATTCTCCGATCAGGTGCAAACCAATTCGATCGACTTCATCAGCAAGATGAACAGGCGTGCCGGGGCTACGATCATCTTCTTTTACGGCTTTGCCGCCATTTGCATCGCGCTCGCCGTGATCGTAGCATACTACATCACACGCTCGATCACCAAGCCCATCGCATTGCTTATGCAGCTCGCGCAGAATATGCGCAACGGCATGTTGCATAACGAACTCGCGTATGAGTCGAACGACGAGTTCGGCATACTCGCGCGGGGCTACAAAGATACCTCGGATACCATCAGCTCGTACATCAAGGACATCGATCACGCGATGAACGAGATGGCGGGCGGCAACTTCAACGCGGCGCCGTCCCAACCCTTCGTTGGCGACTTCAAGGGCATCCAGGATGCAATTGAATTGTTCATTCACAGCATGTCGGCGACCATCGACGAGATACGGCAGACGGCCGATAGTGTATCGAACAACTCCGAGCATGTATCGGGCAGTTCACAAGCACTCGCGCAAGGCGCCACGCAGCAGGCTAGTTCCGTCGTCGAGCTGTCCTCGACCATCAACAGCATATCGGAACATGTCAAGCGCAACGCCGAGAATGCCGAAAAAGCCAGTGGCATGGCACAGGAGGCCGCGACCGCGACGGGTAAGTCCAACGAGTTCATGCAGCAACTCATGGTGTCTATGAACGATATACACGATAAGTCGGCGCAGATCAACAAGATCATCAAGACCATCGAAGACATCGCGTTCCAGACCAACATCCTCGCACTCAACGCGTCGGTCGAGGCTGCCCGCGCAGGCGAAGCCGGACGCGGTTTCAACGTCGTCGCTGAAGAAGTCCGCAACCTCGCGGGCAAGTCCGCCGACGCGGCCAAGAACACGACGCAGCTCATCGAAGCGTCTGTCGCGTCCATCGACGAGGGCGTACGCCTTGCGTCGGTCACGGCAGATGAACTTGCGCGCGTCGTCGTAGGCGCGAATGCCGCGACGGATCTCATCAGTGAGATCAGTCTCGCGACTACCGAGCAGGCGGGTTCGCTGTCTGAGATCTCCATCGGTATAGATCAGATCTCGTCCGTCGTATCGACGAGTTCGGCCACGAGTCAGGAGGCCGCCGCCGCGAGCGTCGAGCTGTCCAACCAAGCCACGCGACTGCGACAGCTCGTGTCACGCTTTGTCGTCAAGGGTGGCGCGCGCGCCGCCGCGTACGAGTCCAAGCCGCAACACACGTTTACCATCACCGAAACCTTGTCCGACGGCGTAGCGCCGCTGTCGCGCGGGGCTGACAAATATTAACCCCATACCTCTCCATGCCCGTAGTTGGGCATGGAGCATTGAATGTATCATGCGTACATACGGACACATCCTCAAACATCACGCACTCATCGCGTTGTCTGCGGGCGCGTACATGTTGCTCATCATCGTAAGCGGCATAGGGTGTCCCATTCGATATGTCGCGGGATTCGACT
>CAYPOE010000163.1:0-5844 GCA_964412285.1 uncultured Eubacteriales bacterium
CACATCTACGCGTATTCGTTGCCCATGATGTCCGTTGTATCCTCTGCCTCGACTGAGATCTTCTGCGTTTCTGGCACGTTTGTACCATCATTGAAATCCGTGGATACCAACCCCCAATATCCCCATGAATCTTGATACGGGTGATTGGACAGCGAATGCGTATAGCAGTCGACAGAGATATACACGCCGTACTCGTTGACCAACATCCGCGATAACGCCGTCGCCACATCGGCAGGGATCGGACGCTGGTCGAGTACATGCCCGCCGTACTCCGTATGCGCGCCACAGTTGGCGATGATGCCGTGCGGGATCATCGGCGCAATCGCGTCAAGGATGTTGCGCAACGGCCGTGCCGACGCGACGACGACGGGGATGCCGAGCGCCTGCACGCGCGCGATGATGTCGAACGAGTACTGCGACACCGACTTGTCGGCGCGGAGCAGCGTATTGTCTAAATCCGTAGCGATGAGTCGATGTGTCATTTGGACACCAAGTAACCGTCATAAGCTACGGAAAAGCCCAACGGCGCGGCGACCTCGACGAGTTCGTCGTGGAGCAAGTGGCCGTTGTGCGAGAAGTGCGCGAGCACGCAGGCCGTATCCTTGCCCACGCAACCCATGTCGGCGAGGCGCTTCTTGACGTCAGCGCAATCGGCGATACCCATATGATTTGTACCATCGCGGTGCTCTATACATGTACAGTCGAGACTGAGGATATGGATGCGCACGCCGCGCAGATACGCCCACGTATCGTCGGGAAAGAATCCCGTGTCATTGCCATAGAGAATCGTCTTGCCGTCCTTTTGGATCAGGTAGATATAGCAATCCTCGGCACGGTTGTGCAATGCGTGCATGGCCGTCACGGTATAGTCGCCGATAGCCGTCGGTTCGTACGGCGGCAGGTACTGATAGTGTGCGATGTGCGGTTCCTGTTGCGGACGATCTTCGCGCGAAAAGTCGTCCCACATGCGCCCGAGCGCCTTGTTGCCGTAGAACGTCAGCGTACCATTGGGCTGATGTGCGAACACCGAGTACCGCATGTGCAGTTCGGGCAGGTACAGGTGATCTTGATGTGTATGCGTAACGATACAGTGCTGGATCTGCGGCAGGTTGAGTCCATGGTGCAGCATGTGCATGTAGGTGTCAGGCGGGAAGTCGATGAGCAGTGTCTCGTCTACGACGGCCTGTGATCGGGTGCGGATATTCTTGCCGCCGAGCTTGCGCGCGGCATGGCAGTATTCACAGTTACAAAACAGCGCAGGCCAACCTTCGGCCGCGGCCGTACCCAAATAACGCAAGTTCATATATAATCCTCCATTTCCAATATATATAACGCAAACGTTGCATAGTACACGTTGGATTCTGTTCGTCAAAATGCCATTTATTCTATTTTATTATAGTGCAATCCCCATACATTGTCAACCGCCCCTCTTACGCATCTCATTGACAAAACGCCCGATGTTCGATATAATCATTGTAACCAAAACAGGTATGTCAAGCTCATGCAACGTACGAAACCCCCTCGTTGATTCCACATATGCGCCGCAGAATATCATCACAATATGCCGCCCTCTCGGCACCTACATAATGCGCACCGTTTGCCAGACGGCTATATTTCATATTCACGCGCGACAGGAAGATATATGACCAGCAAACTGTTAAAAATATCCATAGGCATTTCACTGCTGCTGTGCGTGAGTTTGGTTATGCTATCGTATTTCAGCGAAGTTGCCTCGACTCCCCCTCATCTGCCGCTCGAACGGGTCGGCCTCGTGGGGACGTATCGGGTCGGCGGCGGACAATCCCTCCCATTGAATGAACAAACCGCCATAGATCCCAACGGTGGCGAAACGGTCTATATCAGGGGTTGCTTTACGCGCGAGATTCCTGCCAATCAGCTCGTCATGTTGCGCGTGGATAACATCAAGGCTGCGCTGTACGTCAACGGACGCCTGATCTATTGCCGCGAAGGAGAGGACGCGTATCCCTTCTACACCAAGGCCGACGGCAATCTCTGGGCGTCGTTCATCTCCCCGGGCATCGGGCCTACCGACGTCGTCGAGTTGGAACTCTCAAATCCGTACGACAACCAGGGCATTCTCCCGCTCACCAAGTTCTTGAACACGATCTACGTCGGGTACGATGGCGCGCTATTTCAAGCTATGTTCGCACAAAATGGCGCGCGGCTGTTCGCCGCCCTGTATGTCGTGTGCTTGGGACTGGCGCTGTTGGTTGCGGCCTGTGTACTGCTGACCAAAAGGGCGCAGCATGTCGAACGGTGCTTTTATCTCGCGGGTTTTACGATCTCGGCGGGCATCTGGTTCTTCATCCGTTTTGACATCCTATCCTTCTTTTCCCGTTTCCCACATTCCAACAATCTGCTCGACGCCATCGGTTTGGCCATGACGCCGATCTTTTTCATCGCCTATCTACTCTCGTTCATCGAGGGTAAATCGCGGCGCGCGCTGCTGATCACCGAGTACGCGTACATCGCGCTGTGTCTTGTGTTTCTCCTCGGGATACCCGCGGGCTTGTATGATCCGTATATGTATCGAAACATGCACATCCTCATCATCGGCGTCATGGCCGCCATCGTGTTGGGCTGCGTCGTATACGAAAGCATATGGGCGAAGGACAAGGATGCGCGGGCCATGATCCTGTCGACGTTGCTGCTGTGTGGCGGTACGCTCATCGACGCGGCGAGCTACTACCTCTTCCACAACCCCATCAACGTCGCGTTTCATATAGGATTCATCATCCTCATTCTGATCGAACTCGTCAAGATGGTTCGCTTCTACATCGAGAACCTCCAAGCCGTAGCAGAGGCCGAACATCTCAAACATGAGTTGCTGGAGAATAAGGTCTCGGTCATGTTATCGCAGATTCGGCCGCACTTCCTATACAATGCGCTGGTTGCAATTCAGCAGCTCTGCGATGAGGATCCGCAACGGGCTGAACAGGCCGTCGGAGACTTCTCGCGTTATCTGCGCGGGAACCTCGACTCCCTCACCAACAGCCACCCCATCCCTTTTGACAAAGAACTCGAGCATGTCGACCACTACTTCGCACTCGAACATATGCGTTTCGGCGACCGCATGGCCATCGCATACGACATTCGGTATCGCGACTTTACACTGCCCGCACTGACGCTCCAGCCCCTCGTGGAGAATGCCGTGCGGCACGGACTGTTCAGAAAACCCGGCGGGGGTACCGTCACTGTCTCGACGTACGAAACCGCCGACAACGTCGTCGTGTCGGTATCCGACGACGGCTTGGGCTTCGCTGTCGGACAAATGCGCGGCGACCGCAGCTACGTCGGGTTGGACAACGTCAAGGCGCGTCTCCAAGCCCAGTGCGGCGGCTCGCTCGACGTGCAGAGCGCGCCGAACCAAGGTACCACCGTCACGATCCGCCTATCCAAATCCAAACTGGTATAAACCATCCAAATCTGCATCAAACTTTAACGGCATAAAATTTCGATGAATCACACGACTACGTTAGAATTGCTATCCCCGGCCGGTTCACCCGCGTGCCTGCGCGCGGCGGTAAGCGGTGGGTGCGACGCGGTATACCTCGGCGGCGCGGCCTTCAACGCGCGCCAGTCGGCCTCGGGTTTCGACGGCGACGCACTGCGCGACGCCATTGCGTACGCCCACGCGCGCGGCGTACAGGTCTACATCACGGTCAATACGTTGATCAAACAGCGCGAACTCGACGAGGCGCTCGCGTTGGTCAACGACGCGTACGCGATGGGCGCCGATGCGCTGATCACGCAGGACGTCGGCCTCGCGACGCTGATCGCGCGCCATCTGCCACAGGTCGCACTGCACGCGAGTACGCAGATGACCGCCCACAGCGTCGACGACGTACGCGTCTTGCACGAACGCGGTTTTGCCCGCGTCGTACTCGCGCGCGAACTGCGCATGGACGAAATCGAACACATCGCGCACAACGTCGACGTCGAACTCGAGGTATTCGCACACGGCGCGCTCTGCGTCTGCTACTCGGGACGCTGTCTGATGAGCGGCATCATCGGCGGGCGCAGCGGCAATCGCGGACGATGCGCACAGCCGTGCCGTATGCGCTATGCATTGACGCACGGCGGCAAAACCTTGCGCGACGGCTACCTGTTGAGTACCAAGGACATGCTCTGCGTCGACGCGTTGCGCGAACTGCACGCGCTGTCATGCGCCACAGGGCGGCGAATCGGCGTCAAACTGGAGGGTCGGATGCGCAGCCCTGAGTATGTCGCACTCGTCACCTCGAGCTATCGGCGCGCAATCGATCGACTCTACGACGGCGCATACGACGACAGACCCCTGCTCCAGTCCGACGAAATGCGCGACCTCGAACGCATCTTCAACCGCGGCGGCGACTTCAACATGAGTTACTTTCATACGTTCGCGGGCAGTGATATGATGAGTACGATCACGCCCAAACACAGTGGCATACGCATCGGGCGCATATCGATCTACGACGTCAAAACGGGTACGGCGCACATCGCGCTCGACGACGACGTCGTGGCGGGAGACGGCGTCGAGATCCTGACGCGGGACGAACCGCATCCAGGCGGTTTTCTCCATGCCGCAGCCCGCCGCGGAACCACGATCCGGCTGCGCGTGGGCGGTCGCATACGCGCAGGTGACGGCGTATACCGGACGTATGACAAGGCGTTGACGGATCGCATCGCCGCGACGCTGTCGCGCGATACGCGCCGCCGTACGGTGCGCGGCATGGCGTCGGCGAAGGTCGGTCAACCACTGCGACTCACGCTGCATTGCAATGATTGCGCCGCCGAAATCCAAGTCGAGGGTGCAGTTGTTGAGCGTGCGACAGGCAGCCCTATATCAGCCGAGCGCTTGCTCAAACAACTCTGCAAGACAGGCGATACACCGTTTGCGTTCGAGCTGGATGCGCACATCGACGATGGCCTCTTCATCGGCATCGCCGATGTCAACGAATTGCGCCGCCGCGCCGTTGCCGCGCTTACTGCGCGCATCACCGACGTAAGTCATCGCGTGGAACGCATACCTGTACCTGTGCCCCGCGTCGAACGCCGGACCGCGCAATCCACAGCCCGACCCATCATCACTGCATTCGTGTCGGATCTGCAGCAAGTCGCGTATCTCGACGGCGCATCTGTATCGCGCGTGTACCTGCCTCACTACGACGCGGATGCGGTTGCCCGCCTGCACGACAGCGGCGCGCAGGCGTACATCGCACTGCCGTCGATCGACAGGCGCGGCGCGGGTCGCGACGTGATCGAACGCACGCTCGGACGCGTCGATGGATATCTCACGCGCAACCTCGGCCAATTGTCGTTGCTCCGTTCACTCGGACAGCGCGCCGTCTGCGACTACACCTGCAATGTATTCAACGGCGTGACCGCCGACGAACTGTCGGCATACGCCCATACCGTCACGGCTTCGCCCGAACTCAGCCTGCGTGAGATCGGCGACCTGTCGCCGTGCGACGTCGAATTGCTCGCGTATGGGCGGTACACACTCATGACGACGCATCAGTGTCCTGCGGGGTTGTATGTAGGCGGCAAGTCGGGCGGCATGTACTGCGAGTTGCGCCACGCGGCGCGCGGGTACGCGCTCGTCGACCGCAAAGGGTACAGTTTCCCCATTCTGACCGATTGCGACGATTGCGTCGCGTATATCCTCAACGCCGCGCCCACCGACATATACGACAAGATGGACGCGATACCACCGTGCGTCGTGGCGTTGCGGCTGACGTTCACGGTTGAGCGGCCCGACGAGGTGCGTCGCATCGCATTGGCGTACGCCGATGCAGGGGGCGGCGGTGGCGTGGACGATCACACGACGTACGGGCGATACTT
>CAYPOE010000164.1:0-5792 GCA_964412285.1 uncultured Eubacteriales bacterium
TTGACATTTTTTCAAAAATAACGCAAAATATATATACAAGGTATTTTTAGCAAGCGGCGCATCGGTGCATTTCACGGGGTAGCCCGATGGTGCATTCGGTTGCTTTAGGAGGCGTCATGGGGCGTATCAAGTGTGTAGTGGCAGGACTCATAGCGGGTATCGTCATAGGCTTATCGCTGACCGTATTTGCCGAATACATAAACATCGGGATCAATCAGGTCGGTGTTTATGTCAACAGCGTTAAGATGAAGGGCGATATATTGACGTACAAAGACACCACCTATGTTTCGCTACGTGAAATCGCCGACATGCTCCACAAGGATACCTTCTGGTCGCAGGATCTGCAAACCATCTCCGTCATCGATCGCGCACCCAAGGCCGAATACACCGTGCGCGGCTATGAGTTCTCGTCGGTCAACATCAAGAGCGACAGCTACTACACGCGCGTCGAGGGAGAGATTCGCAACATGAACACACGTACGCGCGCGCAGGTCGTGTTTACCGTGAACTTCTACGATGCGGACAACAAACTCGTCGGCACGGCCAACGCCGTCGTCGACAACGTCATACGCGGCGAAAAGCGTTCATTCCGCGCCTATGGCGATCCTGTCAAAAAATACGTCAGTTATACAATACAGATAGATAGCGAAGTGTTCTGATGATCAAGATCATTGTTGCAACAAACAATCGACATAAACTCACTGAAATACGCCGTATCCTGCACAACGTCACGCTACTGTCGCTATCGGACGCGGGTATCGACATCGAAGTCGTCGAGGATGGCCAAACCTTCGACGAGAACAGTCTGATCAAGGCGCGCGCGATCTGCGAGATCAGCGGCCTATGTGCGATCGCAGACGACAGCGGTCTCGTCGTACCCGCACTCGGGGGTGCGCCCGGCGTATATTCGGCTCGATATGCAGGTATCGGTGCCACAGACAGCGACAACAACGCCAAGCTGCTGCGCGAGATGAACGATCTCATGGGTCAACAGCGCGCGGCGTACTATCACTGTAGCGCAACGGTATATTGGCCCGATGGGCGGCATGTCACAACTACCGGACGCGTCGATGGCTTCATCGCCACCGAGTACCAAGGCGACGGTGGATTCGGATATGATCCATTGTTTTATGTACCCATGTATCAGCGTACGATGGCGCAGATTACGCCCCAAGAGAAAGACGCCATCTCCCACCGCAGCAAGGCATTCGAGGCGCTGCGTACGTACGTGAGTGACTGAGTCATAACGAGTGATATGTCAGAATCATCCTTGTAGTATTCGAGAGGTAAAACGTGTTTCGCAGTATACAGTGGCGTTTGGTATTTATGTTCGTGCTGCTCGTGGTTGCCGTCATGATTGTATTCGGCACATTCTTGCAGTATCGTGTCATCGATTTCTATCACGGTATGTTTCGAGAAGAGATGCATACCGTGTTTTTTGACGAGCTTCAAAATGCGTTGATCGAGGCGGCAGCCACGCCGCCCGTGGCCGATACGTTACGCCAAACCATGGATACCTACGCGGGTCGGTTGGGCATCAACAGTGACCGCAACTATTATGTACTCGACAGCGTGGGCAATATCATATGCGGCTCTGATTCCACGCCCACCGAGAAGCTGTTTATGACGCCCAATCTCATCGCCGCGCGCGCCGGACAGGTCGGCGACACGAATAGCGCGATGTCGCAATATCTGGACTTTGCTGTGCTGATTCTATCCAATAGCGGCGAATATATCGTGTATATACGCGACAACAAGAATGAGATGATGCGTATTGTACAAGAAATCCTTATACAGATTGCACAGACGCTCGCCATCGGCGTGTGTTTTTCGATTATGCTGGGTTTCATCCTGTCCAAGACCATCACCAAGCCCATCTCGACGCTGACGCGCAAGGCTGAGGGCATCGCCAAGGGCGACTTTGAGTCGCGCATTGAGATCAAGTCGGGCGACGAGATCGGCAAGCTCAGCGTGTCGTTCAACAATATGTCGGCCATCATCTCGCGTTCACTCAAGGAGATCTCTCAGGAAAAGAACAAGGCTGAGACCATCCTACTTTACATGAATGATGGCGTCGTGGCGTTCGACACCGAACAGCACATCATACACATCAATCCGATTGCGTCGGAGATGCTCGACATCACCGATACACAAGACGTGCTATTTGACGAGCTGTTTGAACACTTGGGTGCCGACATCTGCATCAGCGAACTTATCTACCTCGATCAGATCAATATCACAGAACGGTATTTCAGTTGCGACGACAAGCACTTCAAGGCCTTTTTCGCGGTATTCAAGATGGATAGCGGCAAGATCGGCGGCGTAGTCGTCGTGGTACACGACGTCACAACGGCGTCGCGGCTCGATGCGGCTCGACGCGAGTTCGTCGCCAACGTGTCGCATGAGTTGCGTACGCCGCTGACCACGATACGCAGCTACGCCGAAACATTGCTCGAAGAGAATCAAACGCCAATGACGCAGCAATTCCTCAACGTGATCCTGCGCGAGGTCGAACGCATGACGCGCATTGTCAAGGATTTGCTCACGCTGTCATCGCTCGACAACGACAGTACACAGGACAGGCGCACCGAGTTTTCGCTCAACGGACTGATACGCGAGTGCGTGCAGAAGCTATCGATGGAGGCGCAGAATAACGGGCAGAACTTGTCCGTACACCTATCACCTACGTTGCCTCAAATATTCACAGATCGTGATAGAATCGAACAGGTAATTACGAACATCATCACCAACGCCATCAAGTACACAGGGGAAAACGGTGAGATCGAGGTATATACGGGACATGTATACAATGGCGTATACATTCGCGTACTCGATAACGGCATCGGCATACCTGAAAAGGATCTTCCGCATATCTTCGAGCGATTCTATCGCGTCGACAAAGCCCGTGCGCGCGAACAGGGCGGTACAGGCTTGGGATTGGCCATCGCGCGTGAGATTCTACGCCTACACGGCGGTAGCATCAAGATCAACAGTGAGGTCGGTGTAGGCACGGAAGTCATCATCATTTTGCCGATTGTGTCCAAGTCCTGAATCACAAACCCCCACCTCCGCAGCTTGGCGCAGCAAGTTGCGGAGGTGGGGGTTGTCATACTTCGATATCTATTATTATACATACATATGTAGCACACATCGGAACGGGTTACCACTTTACAAAAATATCAAGAATCAAACAAAACCCCCGCCACGGTGGCGGGGGAAAGCATCGAACGTATATTTTATTATTTTATCGGAGTAACTGCAGAACGGTCTGCGGAATGCTGTTCGCCTGAGCCAACATAGCGGTAGCAGCTTGCTGCATGATGTTGTTCTTGGTGAACTCTGTCATGCCCTTCGCCATATCGAGATCACGGATACGCGACTGCGATGTCGAGATGTTCTCGCTGATGGTGTCAAGGTTGCGGATGGTGGATTCCAGACGATTCTGAATCGCACCTAAGTTGGAACGCAGTGCGTTGACCGTGTCGATGTCTGTATCAATCTTGTCAACGAGCTTCTGCATCTTGATATCAGGCTTATCGGCAGCCGTCACCGATAACGAATATGTGTTCAACCCTGTGAGCTTCATATCCGTCAAGGAGATCTTGTTGCCCGGATTACCCAAGCCACTGACTTGCGTGGAGTTGGAGCCTACGTGGACATAGCTCGACGTGGTGACGATCTTCTGTCCCGCAGCAGTGCCGGTGGCACCTGTCGTAAACTTGCTCGCTACCTTTTGAACGTAGTCGTATATGGCTTGCTTGTCGGCGGTAGTCGTTGAAGTGCTATCGAACTTAGAAGCAAAATTAGTAACCAAGGATTGGAGTTCAGCAGTTAAACCCGTAGAGTAATCGGTACCTGCGGTGCCGGTTATTGCAGTAGCTATGGCAGCCGTTGAAGCTGCAACAATCTGAGCGACAGTATTTGAGGTATTGGCAATCATACCTGATATAGCACCAGCACTCAATCCTGTCGACAAGGCGGATTGTACCGACGACTTAGCCCAACGCTGATTGAACAGGGTCTTGCCATTGAACTGTGTAACGTCGACGATGCGGTTGATTTCATCCATCAACTGATTCATCTCTGCGTTCAACGCGTCATACTCCGAGCTACTGTTGATCGCTTCGTTGGAGCCTTGTATGGCCAACTCACGAATACGCAGCAGCATCGAGGAGACCTCGCTGGTAGCAGCTTCAGCGGATTGGATCATGGATACGCCGTCCTGTGCGTTCATGGAAGCACGGTTCAGACCGCGGATCTGTGCGAGCATCTTTTCGCTGATGGCCAAACCTGCTGCATCGTCAGCAGCACGGTTGATGCGGAAACCGCTCGAGAGTTTCTCTACCGATTTACCAACCGCCGATGTGTTGAGTGTCAACTGGCGATGGGTGTTGAGGGAGATGGGATTTGTGTTAATACGCATACTATTTCCTCCATGAAATAATTATGGTTTATATGAGATAGTCCGTCCGTGAACTATGCTAAATTATCGGAGTAACTGCAGAACGGTCTGCGGAATGCTGTTCGCCTGAGCCAACATAGCGGTAGCAGCTTGCTGCATGATGTTGTTCTTGGTGAACTCTGTCATGCCCTTCGCCATATCGAGATCACGGATACGCGACTGCGATGTCGAGATGTTCTCGCTGATGGTGTCAAGGTTGCGGATGGTGGATTCCAGACGATTCTGAATCGCACCTAAGTTAGAACGCAGTGCGTTGACCGTGTCGATGTCTTTGTCCATGTAATCGGCTAACTTCTGCATCATTATATCCGGCTTTTGTGGATTGTTACCGGCAGCATCCGCAAATAACGCATAAGCATTCAAGGCTGTCAAACTCGTATCCATCAACCCGATCTTGTTGCCTGGATTACCCAAACCACTGACTTGCGTAGAGTTGGAGCCTACGTGGAAGTAGCTGTTTGAAGTCAGGGTCTTGGAAACTGCTTTCTCCATAGCGGCAATATCAGCAACAGTTGTCAACTTGGCTGCGGCTGCCAAGACTGCATTTGCAATATACGTACCAGCACTGGCTTTTTGTGCAGTAGTACCCGAGGTATCGATATCGCTGACGTCAGCATACGCCTTATCCAATGCGGCTTGTAACGCAGCTTTCGCTCCGGAAGTTGCTGTCTGCGTAGCTCCGGTAGTGACGAGGGCGTCGATGGCATTCTGAACAGTTGTTTTAGTCGCTCCCGCAGTTGCACCGGCAGTGACAGCGCCGGTGAATGTTGTTCCAGCAGCAGTCGTGACAAAGTTCGAGTTAAACAGGGTCTTACCATTGAACTGTGTAACGTTGACGATGCGGTTGATTTCATCGCTCAACTGGGTGATCTCGGACTTCAACGCGTCATACTCCGAGCTACTGTTGATCGCTTCGTTGGAGCCTTGTATGGCCAACTCACGAATACGCAGCAGCATCGAGGAGACCTCGCTGGTAGCAGCTTCAGCGGATTGGATCATGGATACGCCGTCCTGTGCGTTCATGGAAGCACGGTTCAGACCGCGGATCTGTGCGAGCATCTTTTCGCTGATGGCCAAACCTGCTGCATCGTCAGCAGCACGGTTGATGCGGAAACCGCTCGAGAGTTTCTCTACCGATTTACCAACCGCCGATGTGTTGAGTGTCAACTGGCGATGGGTGTTGAGGGAGATGGGATTTGTGTTAATACGCATACTATTTCCTCCATGAAATAATTATGGTTTATATGAGATAGTCCGTCCGTGAACTATGCTAAATTATCGGAGTAACTGCAGAACGGTCTGCGGAATGCTGTTCGCCTGAGCCAACATA
>CAYPOE010000165.1:0-5777 GCA_964412285.1 uncultured Eubacteriales bacterium
AGTAGTATAATAAAACTGCCGCGTACGATAGCGGCAGATTGTGCAAATGCTATCACAATACGATTATAGAGGCATATACGAAATGGATGCATCCAAAAGAAAGGTCATCGAAACCATCATAAGCGAACAGTCCGATATACGGCTCAAGGGACTCATCATGCGCCTTGTGGACGAGTTCCCCGGCGCTTACGAGCATATATTGTTTTGGGGCAAGCAGAATGGCTTTGAAAACGACGCGGCATTGGACGAAAAGTTGGCGTTGGAATATTGGCGCAAGGCCGAGCGCATCATCAAGGAGTTCAACAAATATGGCGGCGGGCGCGACAGGGATATGAACGCCGCCGCAAAGTATCTTGCAGAGCTGAGTGCGCTATACCCAGGATTGTCCTGGAATATCCGCCGCCGCATCATGGACGGTATGTTGGCGCAGTACCATCAGGGTAACTCGGGATTCGACGACGCGTTGACCGATGCGTGCTTCGCCATGTGTGCCGCGCGCGACGAATGGCTATACCTCGCCAACGATCTACTTTCACATGATAATTATTGGAACAAAAGGCTCGTCATGAAGATTTACAAGATATTGGACGACGACGAAGCCTGCTTATCGTTGCAAGAACGCTCGTTGGAGTATGGTGGCGACTACTATCACCTTGTCCAACATTATGTAACCAAGCAAGACTGGCCGACCGCTTTGACGTACGCATGGCGTGGACTCGAAAACTGCAAAGGCGTGGCGCATGACTTGGTCGAGTTTTTGTTTGGATATTACGAGAAATTGGACGATACGGCGATGTTGGAATCATTGCTCGACACATGCGAACGCACCGAAAAACACCGCGAAGATATTTCAGGCAAAATGTTTTCGTATTACAACGCCCGCGGTCATTACGACGACGCCAAGCGTTGCCTTCTCAAACAATTCGGGTACGCGCGTAGACAAGATTTATACGCGCGGTATGGCGACATACAGAACTTCCTCAGCGCTGAGGATTGGGGTGCGATAGAGCCGCAGCTCTTGTCCTCCATCAAAGACCGGGATGCAGAAAGTTATATGCGCATATGTCTGCAAAAAGGCCGGAAGCGCGATGTGTATGACGCCATCATAGCAAAGTCTTCGTTCTACAATGATTACGCGTTCTTTGCCGACCAACTCAAGTACGACTTCCCCGAGCAGATCATCGCGTATTATCTTTCATGGGCGACGCGTTTGATCGAAGGCGGCGGCAGAAGCAGCTACGCGCAGTCCGTGCGCTACTGGACGGCGATCAAAGAGATCTACGTAGACATTCTGCACGATAGCGCGCGTTGGGAAAAAGAGCTTGCCGACATTCGCGAACGCTATAAAAAGCGCCGCGCATTCTTGGAAGAAATAGCGGCGCTGAATTGAGGGGCAATGGCTAGGTATCAGCCCACTTTGATCGCATCGATCGCATTGTATAACCGTCTTCGGGTCGAAGTGGGCATCGACCCCTACATATACATATGTAACCCTTTATCTTCGGCGCGACGTCGCGCAGATGCAACGTCAGTATTGCAGCAATCGTTTGACGCGTTCCTCGATCGGCGGGTGCGTACTGAACACGCGACCCAGTTTCTGCCCATTGGCCGACATATGCGTGAGTGGGTTGACGATATACATATTTTCAGTCGCATCACTCGCGCGCTGTACGCGCTGCGTACTGCCGCCGATTACGCGCAACGCGTTCGCCAACGGTCGACCGTCTCCGATCATATCGGCGGCGGTGCTGTCGGCCAAGTACTCGCGGTTGCGGCTGAGCGCCATCTTGAGCAGTTGCCCCGCGATCGGCGCAAGCAGCGCGAATACCAATCCGAGTACGACCAACAACGCGCCACTCCCGTTGTTGTCGCGGTTGTTGCTGCGCCGCGCGCCGCCCCACATCATGGAGCGCGACCAATACGACGCGATGATGATGGCTACGCCGACCAAGATCGATGCGACGGTCTGGAGCAATATGTCGCGGTTCTTGATGTGCGACAACTCATGCGCAAGTACGCCCTGTAGCTCGACGTCATCGAGCTTTTGCAGGATTCCCGTCGTCACGCAGATCACGGCATTGTCGACGTTGCGTCCTGTCGCGAACGCGTTGGGCGACGCCTCGTCCTGCATGTAGAGCATCGGCATGGGTAAGTCGGCCTTGCGGCAGAGGGGTTCGAGCAACCGCCGCAGCCGCTGCTGCGTCGCAGGATCCGCGACGCGCGCGCCGCTAATCGAGAGGACGAGCTTGTGGCTGTTAAAGTACGACAAGAAACCTGTAACCACCGATATGCCAATCGCGATCGGTGCGGCGTACATATAGTACGACGATGACAGGTTCGATAATACGACGTAGACGATGGCGTAGATAAACCCAATGATCAACACCAAGATCAGATACGTCTTTACTTTATTAGAAACAATTGCGCTATTCATCATACACAATCACTATACTACTCTCCGTCGTAGTAATCCACGTCGACGCCGTCGCGCAAAATCTTGCGAAGGCCGGGGCCGTATACGACGAGTTTGTTGGAGTCGGGCATAAACGATACCTCAGGCGAGTGGTAGGTATCAAAGTCGATGTAGACGAGCTTGTCGGTAGCCGACGCGTTGGTCAGCTTGTGCGCGCCATCGGGCGACGCGCGGAACACAAGTATATCACCGGCCGCCACAGTACGCTCACCCTCGGGCGTACGCAACGTACCCACGCCGCTGATGATATAAAAGACTTCTTCACTCTGGTAGTGGTAATGATACGGGTACGCCGACTTACCCGGCGGTATCTCGTACACCGATACATTGCATCCATCGCCGCGCTCGCCTTGGAGAACGATCTTCTTGTCATACTCGTATCCGTCGTGGACGCTTTGGTGCTTAGCCTCTATCTCGTCAACGCGGGTTATCATGATGCTATCGCTCACAGTATACCTCGAATCACGCACATTATGTGCGCAGGGTGTGCTCGAGTATGACCTCGACACATTTGGCCGCCGCGATGTTGACGCGCGCCGACATCGGCGGGTGTTGTTCGTCTACGCCCGTTTCGCCGTCGCCAATCACGAACGCATTGCGTCCGATGCGGCGAATGCGGATGCCGTCGACGCCGTCCATGCCGTAGCCCGCGATGCCCGAAAAGCAGATGAACAGCTTGCGGCTGCGCTTGAACTGACTCGCCATGACGACCTTGCCCTCGACGTTGTCGAGCGCCTCGATGACGATATTATGCCCTGAAAATAGAGATCGTATGTTGGACTTACCAACCTTATCGAAGCTGATGTTGATCTGGGCGTTGGGGTTGATGGCTTGCAGGTTGTGTTTGAGTGCAAGCGCCTTGGGCGTACCAATCTGATTGCTGAAGAAAAACTGACGGTTGAGGTTGAACGCCTCGACGACGTCGTAATCGACGAGGGTCATCGACGTGAACCCCGTGCGTATCAGCATATGTGCGATGTTGGAACCCAATCCGCCACAGCCCGCAATACCAATGCGCGCGTCGGCAATCAGTGGCAGCGCACGCTCACCGAGGTAGTGCCCCGTCATGTTTTCAAATATATCCATTGTATTTATCGTATGATCTATGGTGGATAGGATCCAATAAATGAATAATCTTAATAATCATAGCGCAAGATCGGCTGCATACCCAATCCACGCAGCGCTGTACACATCTCAAGCAGTGAACGTGCGTCGGAGATGTCGAACTGCGCGTCCGCCGTGGCATCTCCACAGTGACCGCCGACCGACGTGATCGAACCCGCCGAGATACGCGTTATGCAGAGCGGCGTGAGGTTGTCGCGCAGCGACGCGCTCTCGCGCGTAGACAGCGTGATCCCGACGTGTGGCAGAAAGATGCGCAGCGCCAGACAGGCCTGTACCAACTGTGTGTCATTGACCGGACTGGGAATCGTGAACCCTCCGGCCGCAGGCGACATGCGCGGCACCGATACCGCGACGTCGGTCGACGGATACATGTGTGATAGGTACGCCGCGTGCAGCGCCGTATAGTAGACTTCACTGCGCCAGTCATACAGACCAAGCAGCGCGCCGATGTTGACATTGCGCATACCCGCCATGCACGCGCGTTCGGGTGCGCGGAACCGATAGTCGTAATCGCGCTTGGGACCCGACGGATGCAGGTGCAGATACTGCGGTTTGTTATAGGTTTCCTGATAGATCGTGAGTCCATTCGCACCCGCGTCGATGAGTTGCGCGTAGCCGTCGGTATCGAGCGGATAGATCTCGCACGCGATGTTGGGGATGTGCTTGCGTATGACGCGTACACATTCGGCGATGTACTCGAGCGGCGTGTCAGACTCCGACTCGCCCGTGAGCACGATGATCTGTTGGAAACCGTCGGCCGCAATCGCCGCCGCTTCGCGTTCGACCTCTTGATACGACAGTTGTCCGCGCGCGATGTCGTTGTGGATGCTGAACCCACAGTACAGGCAACCGTTGATGCAGTGGTTGGCCAGATAGAGCGGCGTATACAATACGACGCCACCACCAAACATACGACGCGTCTCGTCCATCGCGCGCCGTGCCATATCCTCGAGACACGTGGCCGCCGCATCGCTGAGCAATACGCGCAATCCGCGCTCGTCGACGGATTCATTTTGCAGCACGGCGTATACGTCGGCCTGTGTAAACGGCTCATTCGGCAGATCGTACGACACGATGCGTTCGTAGATATTCATACTGACGCACCCTTTCGCAACGTCGCGATGGCGTCGGCGCGCTGCGCCTCGCCGAACACCGCCGTCCCCGCAACAAACACGTTTGCGCCACGTGCCGCGATCTCGCCGATGTTGTGCGCATAGACCCCGCCGTCCACCTGTATATCGATGGGATATTGGCGCAATATCTCGAGATTGTGCAGCGCCTCGACAACGATGGGTTGCCCACCGAACCCGGGCTGCACCGTCATTTGCAGTACCATATCGACGCTGTCGAGGTACGACAATGCGCGGGTTACATCGGTACGCGGGTTGAGTGCGACGACCGCCTTTTTGCCATGCGCGCGGATCGCCTCAATGCATTGGCCGACGTCGCTATCGCACTCGACATGCACTGTGATGCCGTCTGCACCTGCCTTGACGAACGCATCGATGTAGTCGATGGGATTGCTGAGCATCAGATGTACGTCGAGGAACATGTCGGTGATGCGTCGCACAGCCGCGACGACGGGTATGCCAATGCTGAGGTTGGGTACAAAATGACCGTCCATGATGTCGAGGTGGAGCATATCTGCCGCGCGTACGGATTGTACTTCATCGCGCAATATGGCAAAATCCGCGGACAACAACGACGGGGCTATCTGGATATTTCGTGTATTCAAAACCTTCTCCTGTTGCTACGCCCCCTCCTGTTCGGATGTTCAGAAGGGGGCGACGTGATCTTAACGAATCTTAGTGAACCATGTTGAGGTGCGCGACGCCGGTCTCGCCGAACCAGTCCTCTTTCTTGCCGCCCTTGGCGATCGTAATCGCACGACTCTCGCTCGCCCAGAGCATACCGCGCTTCATGGACTCCATGGCCGCCGGAATGTCAAACACATCGTCATGATGTCCGAGCGACGAGTAGAATACGCGTCCGTAGCCCCACATCTTCGTCCAGAGTACAGGTACGTCGACGGGGCCATTCGAGCTGTGATACGACTGGAAGGTCGGGAAGCGGCTCGTAGCCAATACGTTGACGACGGGATCTACATGTAGATAGTATTGTTCGGACACGACGTCAAAATCCTCGAGGCCGTACACGATCGGCGACGAAGACGTCTTAA
>CAYPOE010000166.1:0-5761 GCA_964412285.1 uncultured Eubacteriales bacterium
ACAGTTCGACCGCCGTGTCGAGCGCGTCACTCCAAAGAAATAGGTCGCCATTGAGGTTCCAGTCGTCGTAGTCGGGCGCGCGGCCGTCGTGTGGCTGTCCGTTCGACAGCGTGTGGCCGATGCGCGAGATGAATGCCGCGCGGTGCTCTCGTACGTAGGCGATTTCGCGTTCCTTGGGCGACAGAGTGGGATACAGGTCTAATAGCGTCTGCGAATCCACGAAGGCAATGCTGTCAGGCAGACGCGTGTGCGGGATGAACCTGCGTTCGTGCAGTACACGCTCGGTTGCGCGCATACAGTCGTAAATCGACGCGACGATGCTGTGGCAGAACCGCATGACGCGATCGTCGCGGTCGATGACGAGCTCCCAGTCCCACTGGTCTACGTAGATCGAGTGCAGATTGTCGGTCTCCTCGTCGCGGCGGATTGCATTCATATCCGTGTACAGCCCTTCGCCGACGTCGAAGCCGTACCGCGCGAGTGCGAATCGCTTCCATTTCGCGAGTGAGTGTACGATCTCGCAATCGTGCGTGTGGCGTACGTCGAAACGCACGGGGCGCTCTACGCCGTTGAGGTTGTCGTTGAGTCCACTCTCAGGGCGCACCATGAGCGGTGCGGATACGCGCGTAAGACCCAATGCTTCCGCGAGACGCCGCTCGAAATCATCTTTGATAAACTTGATGGCTAGCTCGGTCTGTCGCAGCGAGAGCGGCGACTTGTAACCCGGTATAATCTTGATCGACATGAATCCTCCTTGCAATGATTTGCGCAATGCTGACTGGTCATAGGCATACGGCCGTACCCTGTACATATACTGTACTAAAACATTCTCGCCAAATACGACACAGGACGCACGATGCGTGCGTGTCGCGAGCCTTTCTCAATATGCTATGACCAAACTCATTCTTACATACGCACTCTGTATAACGGCCGCCATTTGTTTGCCACTGCTTTGTGTACTGTCGTTTGCGGACAAGTCCGCAGATCCGTTCCTGCCTGCCCTGCCGCAGCCGATCGAGGCCGTACCCTACATGATCGGACAGCCTATGTCCACTGCTATACCCGCGTCTGCCGCGGACGACGCGTACGCGTATCCTGGCGACTACCCGTCTGCCGACGCGCTCAGTGTCACACCGCCGCCCATCGTGTTGCCGACCGATATACGCGTACTACAAAATGGCAGCGTCGAGGTTGTGCCGCTCGAACAATACGTCATGCATACGTTGGCGGCAGAGATGCCGTCGTCGTTTCACCCCGAGGCGCTCCGCGCGCAGGCCGTCGCGATCCGCACCTACGCCGTCTATTACACGCTGCATCCCGCGCACGACAACGCCGACGTCTGCGGCGACTACAGGCATTGCGCGGCGTATTCGGTGGACGAGCCGTCGGTCGCAGTCGAGACGGCCGTCTGGGATACGGCGGGGCGCATCCTTGAATATGGCGGCGAACCCATCTGCGCGGTCTTTCACGCCGCATCGTCGGGTGTGACGCGCAACAGCGGCGATGTATGGGGCAAGGCATTGCCGTACCTGACCGCCGTGCCGTCACCTGAGGAGCCGCCTGTACAACGTTACACGTTTACGTGGGAGGAACTCTCTGCTCTATTGGGCGACGGTGAATTGATCTTTCGATTCGAGAATGTCGAGAATACGGTGGCGTCCGGCGCGCGTACAGACGTCAACGCCGTCGAGGGCATCACCGTCGGCGGCGTGTATATCGATCGCAATGTGTTGCGCGACAAGCTCGGATTGGCGTCGTCCATATTCACGGCCGACATCGGCGAATCCGTGACGTTTACGACGTATGGCAGTGGCCACGGCGTGGGCCTGTCGCAGTACGGCGCGGATGCGCTCGCCCGGATGGGCTACGGCTACGACGCCGTACTGCGACATTATTACACGGGTGCGGTGTTGCGTTAGGGTGCCGGAGTGGGTGTGGGAGTAGGGGTGGGAGGCGGTACGTCGTGCGTTACGCTGAACGTGAGTGTTTCGTTCAACGTCACGCCATACCCATACTCAATCTTGATGGGAACGGTGACTCTGAAGGAATTGGGTACAGGTTGTCTGTACTCGAATGGATTGGGCAACAGTTGCATGAGTTCCGCTACCGAGACTTCTACGGTCAGCGTAGACGACTGGAGCATACCATTGGAGCCAAATCTGTTGCTCATCGTTGGCGTGAATACCGAACTGATATTGGGATCGTCCACGGTCGCCACGGGGATGGGCGAGGGACTCTTGCCCAAGCCGCCGTTGATGGTAAAGGTATGCTTCTTCTTGGCGTCGCCATTTTTGGATAGATCCGAAAGCAACGTGGATAGATTGTATGAGACGGATTTGTTCGTGGTCGCGAATGTGGGCGACGTGTAACTCAACGTGATGTTGACGTAGATGATCGCCGGTCTGCCATCGATAAACGAGGTGGGCCAACTCTTGCCAGCGTCCTGATTCGCCCGTACCTCAACGGGTATGACGTACGTATACGTCGCGTTTAACCTAGCGTAGTTACTGTTGAACGTGATCACGCCGGAATCGCTCACACTAAACGGATTGACGAATGGGCCTACCGATTGTCCGCTGCTATTCTTGGCGTCGACGCCATTTTCATCCAACTTAAACGTCCAAGCGCGATACCCCTCGGTGACATACCTGGATACATCCAGTACCAAACCGTCCTGCTTGATGTCGCCTACGTCTACGCCTTGATCGATGGAATTTCTGTTGAATGCATAATCCATCTTGACGACGTCGAACGCAATCGGGCCGGATACGCCTGTCTTTCCGTCTGAATTTGTAGCTTTGATATATGCGACAACCGGGTTATGCGCGTCAGTCCACGCATCGGCATAGCCGGGGATGAGTCGCAATTGTCTTCCTGCAACCTCGAATATACTGCTCGGGACTGTGCAGGCGGCGTCGGTGTATACCTCGTACGTGGTATTGACCGAATACTTCTGCGTACTGTTCTGTACGCCTACCGTACCCAGTGTCATACCGTCCTGTATATTGAATCGCCGTACTTGGTATCGGCCGGACGGATTATCGAGTGCGACCATGGTCGACGGATCGAACAGCACTTGCTGGATCGTGACCAACTCGCGTACTGTGAATACCACAAGGCAGACATACGTGTCGCCGCCTTCGCCTACGACGTCAACGAAGAAGTAGTAGTCGCCGATGGCGAAGGTTCCGCCGTCCTTCTTGACGATGCCGAAGCCGTCTTTGTCTGGATTGACCGTGATGTCGGCTTCATCCAGATACGTGATGCGATTGCCTGTGACGGGGTTGATGACGTCAATTGACGCGCCGTTTTCGTCGACGGTCGGCGCGGTGAGGATCTTGAATAAATCCTTGGGTGTATAGAATACCTTGGCGCTGCCTGCGACGTTATCCTTCGTCGTGTACACGATGGATACGTCCTTCATGCTCTCCTCAGTCAACAGCTGATCTTCGCGCGCCATCAGATAGTTCACATAAGCCTTGAACGTAGTCGGAGGCGCTGGAGTCGGCGTAGGCGTCGGAGTCGGCGAGGCCGGCGGCGTCGGAGTCGGCGTGGGACGCGGGAACTGGGCTATCAAATCCGCATCCGACGTAATGCCCTTGACGCTGTACTTGAGTATACGCACGCCGTCGTTGTCGCGCGGCGTGATCCTGCCGAATGTGCCATCCGCCGGTAGTATAGGACTCGGGGAAACCGTCGCGCCGTTCAGGTAGTCGGCTGTATTGGGCGCATTGCTCGGTTCCATCGCGAATGTCACGAACGTGAACGTCGAAGGCAGTCTTGCCGTTACGATCAGCTCGCCTGTGACTGTGGGATCGGCGGTGGCTGTGAAGGTCACGATATACTTGCCAGGTGCAGTGCCTGCGGGAGCCGAAACGCTCACGCCGTCGGCGGTCGTCGTTACATGGATGTCCGCGTCGGACTTGAACGTAAAGGCCTTGTCTCTACTGCCGTCCTCGTATACCACATCGACAGCAACGGATTGTGTGCCGCCGCCAATCGTGAGTGCTATATTGGACGGATCGACGTCTATGCCAATTACGGTGCCTATGGCGTCCACAACCTCTACTGTAGCTGTATCCGAATAATCCTTGCCCTGTACGGTTGCGGTTGCGGTGACAGTCGTCGTACCGACTTTGAGCGCTTTGAACGAAGCCGTAGCGCCAGAGCCTGTAATCGTACCAATCGCGCTGTCGGCCACAGTCCATTTCCACGTCGATACCGGCGCGGTCACAGGCGTGATCTTGGCCCCAATCGTACCCGTCGTGCCAACTGCAATCTGGATGGGCGTCGTGATCTTGACGTTGACGATGCTCGTCGGCGTCGGCGACGGCTTGGGCGTCGTACTCGTACCCGTGGTCGGTTTCGGCGTCTGCGTGCCGCTCTTGATCGTCACGACACAGGTGGCCGTCTTGTTGTTGACCTTGGTCTTGACCGTAATCGTAGCCTTCTGATCCAGATAACCCACGGCCTTGATGAATCCGTTTTCATCGACCGTAACGATGTCGGCGTTGCTCGTCGACCAGATCACCCGTTTGTCGGCGGCGTTGGACGGCGTGATCACGGCGGTGAGCTGATACGTCTGTCCCTGATCAAGCGCGATCTCCTTGGGGATGACCGCGATGGACTCGGGCGTGACGGGGCCTGTATACGGCACATTGGTCGGCGTGACCGTCGGCGTCGGCGTGGGTCTCGGCGCGGGCGTCGGCGGGCGGTAGTTGCTCGCGACCTCGTTGGGTATGAGTGCGCCGTCGCTGATGGGACGCGCACCGTACAGCTCGCTCAACGAGTTGTACGACGCCGAGGTGATGACGCCGCGGTTGTACAACACCAAGCCCGACGCGTCCGAAGTGAAGCGGTTGACGCCGGTGCTCGGGCCGACCATGATCTGCGACTCAATCGCGGCGGCCGACATGAAGAGGTCGCCGATGCTGCCCTCTTGCAGCGTGAAGTCGGCGCGTTCGCCGTTCATCACGACGGAACCGTAGGTGCCTGTCAGCGTAAATTGGGCGTCGGTGCTGTTGAGTTCGAGATAGTCTGTGGTCGCGGCCTCGACGATCGCGCTGCCGTTCTCGATGATCATGTTGGACACGCGCGTCTTGAGCGTCGATATGCGCAGTTTGCTATGGCTCGGACGCTTGTCGACGACGACCTCGCCCGACAGGCGGCAGTTGATGAGATTGACGCTGTGGTCGCCGCCGCCGTAGACGATGACGCGGCCGTTGATTGTCGAGTCGCGGATCGTGAACGTACCCTCGCCTACGCCTTCGGCGACGATGAGGTCGCCGTTGATCACGGTACCCGTGAGCATGACGTCTGGTACGCTGACGACGGCGTTGCCGTCGATCTCCAAGTCGAAATACGTACCCGACTTAGAGAACACCGCTGTCGCGAGGTTATCGAGGAGTCGCGCGGCCTCGATGCGCGTGAGGTACGCGAATGCGTCGTACCCGCGCGTCGTACCCGTCGCGCTGTACAAGGGCGTATACGCCTGCTTGGCCATCGCGTAGGTGAGGTCGGAGGTCAGATTGGGCAGCTTATACATCTCGGCGATGACGTCGGTCATCTCGTCGAACGTGATGCCCTCGTGCGGATACACGTATTCGGCATACGGGTCGATGACGCCCATATGTATTGCGCGCGCCAGAACCGGCACGTACCACTCCCAGGTATCCATATCGTGAATGTTGCTGATGACCGCTTCGTTCGTCACGCCGAACAACCGCGTCCACATCGTGAATACTTCGGCGCGCGTGGTGAA
>CAYPOE010000167.1:0-5747 GCA_964412285.1 uncultured Eubacteriales bacterium
CAAGCGATTGCCCAAGTACCTCAACCTCGATGCATCGGTTAAGTTACTCGAATCCATCGATAAGTCGAGGGATTATGCCATGGTCACATTGTTCCTAAACTGCGGACTGCGGTTGTCCGAACTCATCGGCATCGATCTTCAGGACGTGAACGGGGACACCTTGATCGTCACGGGCAAGGGCAACAAACAGCGAACCATCTACCTCAACGACGCGTGCGTCCAGGCGATTCACGCGTATTTGCCCGAGCGTTCCAAGCTCATGCACGCGGGCGAACGGGCGTTGTTCCTCAATAGATTGGGCAAGCGCATCGGTCCGCGCGGGGTGCAGTTGATCATCAAGGACGCCATGAAAAAGGCCGGTATTGACACCACTGTATACTCGGTACACAAATTGCGCCACACCGCCGCGACACTGATGTACAAACATGGCAATGTCGATGTTCGCACGTTGCAGTTGATATTGGGACATGAGAATCTCAATACGACACAGATTTATACGCATGTCGACGACGAGGGTCTGCGAGCCGCCACGAACAGCAACCCATTATCCAACATGACAAAGTAAATCAAATCCGAACCAATCAACTAATCAACTAACGTTGTCACATACAGAATCGTGACACGGAACCGCAACGGTTTTATTGAGTAGCATTGAGACTCTTGCGAAATATTCAATGTTTCAAAGAGCTCCTATAGGCTCTATTGCAAGAGCTCTATTGGCTCTCTATTAATTAAATCAAATCATTAAGAGGTTATTACATGTACGATGATCTGAATCCAAAGCAAATAGAGATATTACGCTATATTCAACATTGCATACAGGAAAATGGATTCGCACCTTCTATACGCGAAATAAGCAATGACTTAGATATTAAATCCATTTCGGCTATTTACATGCATATCGCCCGCCTCGAGGAGCGCGGCTATCTCAAACACAACAAAAACAAAAGCCGCGCGTTTACACTCATGCAGCGGCAGGGCGCAGTCGACGTACCCGTCGTAAGCAAGGTTACTACATCAGAATCGGTGTTTGATAACGGCAACGTCGAGGACATCATGGCTCTACCCGCAGTCGTCGCCGAACATGACAACACCTACATGTTGCGTGTAAAGGGCGATAGTATGATGAATGCCGGCATCTTAGACGGTGACTATGTGATCGTCAACAAACAGAATGCGGCGACGCCCGGGGCCATCATCGTAGCGATGATCGGCGACGACGTCACGATTAAGACCTACTATGTCGATAACGGTAAAGTGCGACTGCAGCCGCAAAACCCTTCGTACGAGCCCATCTTACTCGATGAGGTCAATGTGCTCGGCGTAGTACGCGGTGTGTTGCGCGTATATGATAAGTGATAGAAAAAATTATGTCAACCCATCCCCATGCGATTCGCATGGGGATTTTATAGTATACGGCTGATTGCGTTCATGATGCCCAACTTGGCCATGTGATAATCCACGCCGCCCTGCATGTATAGGATATACGGCGATACGAGCGGCGCGTCGGCCGATAGCTCGATCGATGCACCCTGCGTAAACGTACCCGCGGCCATGATCACATTATGGGCATATCCCGGCATCGCCCACGGTTCGGGCGTCAGGTGGCTGTTGATCGGCGATGCGGCCTGTATGCCTTTGCACGCTGACACCAACGAAGCCGCATCATTCATGCGGATCATCTGTACAATATCATGCCGCGTATCGCGGTACAGCGGATGCACATCGTAGCCGTACCGTTCAAACAGTGCCGCCGCGAAATGTGCGGTACGCACGGCGGCATTGACGGCCTGCGGCGCGTGGTATAAACCTTGCAATGTGTCGCGATTGAAGCCGTGCGTCGCACCGACCTCGCGTCCCTGCCCGACGTTGCTCAAGCGATTGGCGGCCAGCGTCACATACCGCGAAGCGCCCGCGATGTATCCGCCACAAACGGAGATCCCACCGCCGAGGTTCTTGATCAGCGAACCTGCGATCATATCGCCGCGCGGCTCTTCGACTTCGACCAACTCGCCGTAACAGTTGTCGACGATGCAGACTACATCGTCGCGCACCGACTTGATGCGCCCGATCAGCGCGTTACACGCGGCCGTACTCAGTGCAGGTCGCCAGTCGTAGCCGCATGACTTCTGTATCAACACGGCCTTGATAGACATATTTTGCGCAAGAGTTGACAGAATAGTATTATGGTCAACCTCATGTTCGATCAGTGGCACAATTGCGCAGCCGATGCCATAATCGCGCAACGAACCGTCACCCACTTCGTACGCATCGTCGTCCATGCCGATGACGCCGCGCAAAGTATCATACGGCTTGCCCGTCGCACAGAGCAACGTGTCGCCCGGACGCAACACGGCGTACAGACAGGTTGCGATGGCGTGTGTGCCATTGACAATGGTGTGGCGCACGATGGCGTCGGGCGCACCCATGATGTGCGCGAGCACCGCGTCGATGGCGTCTCGCCCTGTGTCGTCGTAACCATAGCCCGTCGTACCGTGCAGATGCGTATCTGTCACACGATGTCCGACGAATGCGTCGAGTACTTTGCGGCTGTTGTGTGCATAAACCGCGTCTACTTCGGCAAAAACTGGGTGTAGGTCTTCTTCAATCCCCTTTGCCACTTCTTCTACTTCTCTTCTGATATCGATCATGCCGATTCTATTATAACTCCATTACCGAATGTTTGAACGCGTTGCCGCGCTCCTCGAAGTTTGCAAACATGTCAAAACTCGCGCAAGCTGGCGACAATATCACGATGTCGCCTCGCTCGGCGATGTGTGCCGCATACGCGACAGCCGCGTGTAGATCGTCGCACCGATGCGCGATGCGCGATGCGACGTCGTTGCCGACGGCGGCCTGTATGGCGTCGTAAATCTTGGGCGCGGTCTCTCCGATCAGGATGCACCGCTTGGCGTGATCCGCAATCTCCTGCCCAAGCTCATCAAACGGGATCTTCTTGTCAGACCCGCCCGCGATCAAGATAATCGGGCGGTCGAACGTATGCAACGCCGCTTTGGTATGGGTCGGACTCGTTGACTTGGAGTCGTTGTAATACTTGACGCCGTCGACCTCGCGCACAAACTCCATGCGATGCTCGACGCCCGGGAACGTACGCGCGGTATCCACGATCTGTGCATCCGACACATACCCCTGTACCGCTGCGATCGCCGCAAGATAGTTCTCGACATTGTGCATACCGGGCAGCATGACGTCATCGATACCCATGATGTGCCGCGTCTGCGCGCCGTCGGTCACATAGATCTGCCCATCCTGCACGTATGCGCCACGTTCCACTGCATGTGTCGAGCTAAACGTCCATGTGTCGCCATTGGATCGTATATGCTTACAGTTGGGATTGTCGGCATGAATGACCAAACGGTCGTCCGACGTCTGATAGCGACATATGTTGGATTTGGCGTCGACGTACTCCTCCATCGACGTATGCACGTCGAGGTGGTTCGGCCAAATATTCGTAATTACCGCGATGCGCGGCGACCGTTTCATCGTATGCAACTGAAAGCTACTCATCTCGAGCACGACGACGTCCTGTGCCTTGATGTTGCGCGCTTCGCAGAGCATCGAGCGTCCGATGTTGCCGCCGAGCCACGCGTTGTGTCCGGCAGCCTGCAACATGCGATGCAAAATCGACGACGTCGTCGTCTTGCCGTCGCTGCCTGTGACGCCGATGATGGGCGCGTCGCACACCTCGAAGAAGCATTCGAGTTCCGACGTGAGTATGCTGCCGTTATTGCGTGCCGCCGTGATCTCAGGCAGGTCGTACCGTATACCCGGCGACTTGAAGATATATGCCTCATCCAGTCCGACCAAATAATCATGACCCAAATGGCAGCGTACGCCCCAGTTGCACAGATCATCGTAGAAGTCGCCGAACAGATGCGCCTGCTTGCGGTCGCGTACCGATACGATTGCACCCGCGTCGCAGAGCAGCTTGACCAACGGTCGGTTGCTCACACCAATCCCGATGAGCGCCACCGTCTTGCCTGACATGCCGCCTAGGAAATCCTTAAATCGATTCATATTGTGTACCCCACAATAACAACGGAAAACAAGAAAATGAAGGCAGCCAATAAACGCTCCTTCATTTTCTTTGTTTCAGTACATTGCTGCGTCTCATGTGCTTACCCTGTTTCGATCTACTTCCCAACTTTTATCATAAAAGAAGCATATGATACAAAAGTCAAAAAGGCATACTGCTATTAAAGATGAGTAAACAATGTCAGACTATAGTATGCTTGTGTTACTCGGCCGTGTTATCGTCAGCTTGCAACAACGCCCTGATGGATAACGAAATCTTCTTGTTCTCGAAGTCTACCTCGATTACCTTGGCGTCCACTTCTTGTCCTACGGACAATACATCACTCGGCTTGGCGATACGCTGGTCGGAGATCTGGGAGATGTGGATGAGACCATCGATGTGCGGCATGATCTCCGCGAATGCACCGAACGGTACCAAACGTACAATCTTGCACTGGACGGTGTCGCCGACATGGATCTCGTTCTTAGCGATGTTCCACGGGCTGTCCTCAAGACGGCGGTGTCCGAGCGAGATCTTGTTCTTCTCACGATCGAGCGCGATGATGAATACGTTGATCTTATCGCCTACGTTGACAACCTCTTTGGGATCCTTGACGCGTGTCCAGCTGAGTTCGCTGATGTGTACCAGACCGTCGATGCCGCCGATGTCGACGAATACGCCGAACGACGTGATAGACTTGACGGTACCCTCGAACGTCTGCCCGATCTCAGCAGTCGCCCAGAACTCCTCGACGCGCTTCTTGCGGATTTCACCAGCTACGGCCTTGATCGAACCGACCAACTTGCGACGACGCGCGTTGATGTCGATGATGCGGAGCTTGACCTGCTCGTTGAGCAGTACGCCGAGGTCGCTGAGGAAGCGTTCGCTCGCCTGCGACGCGGGTACGAAGATGCGTACGTTGTGCGACGATACGATGACGCCACCCTTGAGGATTTCGACAACTTTACCGTCGAGTATCTCCTGATCCTCATACGCCTTCTCGAGTAAACGCCAACCGGCCAACTGGTCGACCTTCTTCTTGGACAACGTGATCGTGCCTTCGACGTCATTGACACGTACGACGAATACCTCGATCTCCTCGCCGACCTTGACGATGTCCTGCGGAGACTGAATGGGGTCGTCGGTCAGTTCGCTGATGGGAATCGCGCCGTCGGACTTAACGCCGAGGTCTACATACACCTCTGCCGGCGTGATGGAGATGACGGTACCTTTGACGATGTCGCCGGATTTAATCGTGAGTACCGATCTGGCTAACTCTTCCTCAAAGTCCAATTCGTGCATGGACTCGTCGTTTACGGATTCAGGGTTGTTGGTTTCATAATTATTGCCTGCAAACATTGAGAGTACCTCCTTGATTGTACGTTCGGGCGTAGACGCACCGGCGACTATGCCGACCGTTTGGTGGACAGGTTGGAAGTGGATAGAGTGATCACCACGATTGGGTCTATTGCTCCTATCGTAGTGATAAGTATTATAACAAATTTTAGAGCAAATATCAACTAATTTTTTCGTGTTGGCACTGCCCGAACTTCCAATAACTACCATTGCATCGCACTTGGCCGCAAGCTCACGAGCCTCGGCTTGGCGTACAAGCATGGTATTACATATTGTATCAAATATGACGGGGTTTTGGCAAGTACTTTTTATCGTACTCTTGATTTGGGCGTATACATCGCTGTCGTACGTCGTC
>CAYPOE010000168.1:0-5693 GCA_964412285.1 uncultured Eubacteriales bacterium
AAGCGGTAAGGCAGAGGTCTGCAAAACCTTTATTCCCCGGTTCAATTCCGGGTGGCGCCTCCAGGATATTGGTCACGATAGGCCGCTTGCGCAAAGGACGTAGACATTTTGTTTACGTCCTTTGTTTATGGGTACCCTATGGGTATATATAATTATATTTATGCATGGATATAACAGCTTTTCCATGCATAAAATGAGATAAGCCACCAACCAATCGGTGAATAGCAAAGGCAAATACATTGATGACAACCCTACTCCCGTTTATTCTATTCGCAATCGGACTCGTACTCATCATCAAAGGCAGCGACTGGTTCGTCACCGCGGCGATCTGGGTCGCGCGCACGTTCGGCGTACCTGACATCATCATCGGTGCGACGCTCGTGTCGCTCTGTACAACGTTACCTGAATCCCTCGTATCCATCACGGCTGCGGCCAAGGCCATCCCCAACCCCGAATTGTCGCTGTCCAACGCATTGGGTTCAATCGCGTGCAACACGGGTTTGATCATGCCCATCTGCATCATCGTAGCCGCGCCTGAATGGCACAACCGCGAATCCTTCCGCCGCAACGGCATGATCCTCGTCGCGCTGTTCGCAGCCGTCTACGGCGTCGCCATCTACTTTGGCGCGATCCCGCGCGCGGTCGGCGTCATACTGTTACTCATTTGCGCGTGGTACCTCTTCGACAACGTGCGCCAAGGCAAACGCCAGCGCGCCGATATGAGTCTCGAGGAGCGTCCGCCCGTCACAAGCCGACACGTATTCATCAACATCGCGTTGCTCGCAGTCGGCATCACGATGACCATCGTGGGCGCCAACCTCCTCGTCACCAACACCGAACGCATCGCGCGATTCTTCGGCGTACCCGACCTCATCATCGGCATCACGCTGACCGCGCTCGGCACGTCGCTGCCCGAACTCATGACGTGCATCACGGCCATCATGAAGAAGGCGCACAACATCTCGCTCGGCAACATCATCGGCGCGGACATCCTCAACATCCTCGTCGTCGTCGGCGGATCGGCCGCCGTCATCGAGCTGCCGACGCAGGGGCGGTGGCTGACGCTACAGTTTCCGCTGACGCTCGCGATCCTGCTCGTGACCGTCGCGTGTTCGTTCACGACGCACAAGCGGTTCGAGCGGCGGTACGGCTTCATGATCTTCGCGCTCTACGCGACGCTCATCACACTCAGCATCATGGGATAGACCAATACACAAGAGATACAGAAGCCGCCGCATATCTTTGGGAATGCGGCGGCTTTGTCGTGAGTACAAGATAGAGAAATATGTGGAAATTTCTTGACACAGCGGTGAGTGCCTGCTATACTTTTACTGTGGATGATTTATATAATTCTTACAGAGGAGGAAAATAAAATGCTTGTACCAGCTATACATTTTCCCGGAGGGGTTTGCACAGATGCCATTAGACACTATCAAACGGTATTTGGTGCAGAGGTTATACATATTTCTTATGACAAGGATGCTCCATCCGATTCAGGAATGATGGTCACAGAGGAAACGAAAAATCATGTTATGCACGCCGAGATGATAATCTGCGGAACGCGCGTCAATATGTGCGACGTTAAGGAAAAAGTCGAGCAGGGTAATATGTTTCTATTTAATGTTTTCTTTGATTCTGTCGACGAGGTAGGTGCTGCATACGATCAATTGGTAAGTGGAGGCAAAATCCTAACCGAATTGGGTCCACAGTTTTGGACTCCTATGTACGGCGAAGTTATCGACCGTTTTGGCGTTCACTGGCAATTGATGGCGAAGTAGAACAGGTAGTAAGCCCACCAAATAACCTTTTAATATATAAAATGAGCATACTCCCCCTCTCACGAGATGAGCACAACAAAGCCGCGACGGCCGTCGCGGCTTTGTTGATATTTACACACGATTTACACCCCTCATACCTGCATCCGAAAAAGCGGATCGGAGATGCGCGAAAAAATGCTTGCATTTTTCGCGGGGATATGCTATAATAAATGCGTTGACGGATCCCGATGATACGTGTATCATACGTCGACAAGGTACGGGATGTGGCTCAGTTTGGTAGAGCGCTGCGTTCGGGACGCAGAGGTCGCAGGTTCAAATCCTGTCATCCCGACCATTATCTTTTCAAAAGCTGCCGAGTAGAAATCTGGCAGCTTTTGGTTTATCTGATTGATTTAGATTGTGTAATTGCAAAGGGGAAACGCTATGACGATCAAACCCTTGGTTTTTGGCGATGCACTCTGGGAACCTCTTGCAGAATATGCGCAGCAGTGTTCTTGGGGAGCAGGAGAGATTTTGGCGGAGCAAATGCGGACGAATGGCTTGCGTGACTGGGAGAGGGTTTTTATCGCCTTGGATGATTCAGACGATGAGAAGATTGCCGGTTACTGCACGTTCGCCAAGACGGATTGCATCCCCGACGTTCCATACACGCCGTATATCAGCTTTATGTTCGTAGGCGAACCGTACCGCGGCAACAGGCTCAGCGAGAAGTTGATCCGTTTTGCGCTGCAATACGCAAAGGGGTTGGGGTTTGACCGCGTGTATCTCGTGAGCGATCACGTAAATCTCTATGAGAAGTACGGCTTTGTCAAGGTCGACGAAAAGCCCGCCCCGTGGAACCCTGATACAATCGAAACAATTTTCGTACATGCACTGTAAAACCAATCATCCTACTCCGGCGGCGTCCGAGGCGTCATCTACTGCTTCGTTGACAAACTGATCTGCATATGAATCTCTCCGTCCTGCTCACATACGTCATCGTCTCTAGCATCACGCCCGGCCCCAACAACATCATGTCTATGTACATATGTTCCACGCACGGACTCTGGAACGGGCGGCGCTTCATCTGCGGTGCGGCGTGCGGCTTCACCGTGCTGTTTATGCTCTGCGCAGTACTCAACTATACGTTGTCCGCGTTCATACCCGTCGTTGAACCGTACATGAAGTGGCTCGGCGTGGCGTACCTCGTGTTCCTCGCGGCCATGATCCTGTTTGGCAGCAAGAAAGACAAGGACAATACCGCCAAACTCGACCGTGCCAACAGCGTCGTCGCAGGATTCCTGCTACAGTACGTCAACGTCAAGGGCATCCTTTTCGGTATCACGGTATTCGCGATGTACGTCACACCCTACACCGCAACGATCTGGCCTGCGTTCGGATTCGCGCTGCTATTCGGCGTCATCGGTCTCGCGTCGCTGGTCCTCTGGGGCGCGGGTGGCGTCGCGCTGCGGCGCGTGTTTGCGCGGTACGGTACCGCGTTCAACATCGTCATGGCTGCGCTACTGCTATACTGCGCGTACACGGCCATCCGATGAACCATGCGCATGATTCATAAATCAAAAAACAATACGTCGTCCAAACTCGGACGGCGTATTGTTTTTGCGCGCTACCGCGAATCATTCCTCACTTTTTACTTTATCGATGCGCTCTGTCGTCAGCACATACTTGGAGATCTTAGGCAAGTTGAAACTGACGGTGCTGTTTACGACCTGCGTAGAACAAACATATTTGAGCGTGTCGTCTTTGTTGTAGGAATAGACGTGCAGTATCGTACCATTGTACTTGCTATCGACAGGGTACGTCAGTCTGCCAAGGAACGGCAGCACGCTGCCGCTGAAGCGTACGTCAAGTTGGAGTACGTCAACGTCGTTGGCCAGCTTCTTGAGGGTGCCATTGTTGATGGCAGATACTGTGAGGGTATACTCCCGCTCGCCCACATCGCCGATGGTCTTGCCGTTGACGGCGATCGTGCAGTTGCCGTAATCGTATACGAGATCGACGTTCTTACCTTTGGCCGCCTGGAGAATCTCCCTGTTGAGCGTAACGCCCAACTTGCTCATGTCTACGACGAACGATGCGCCCGCCGCCGCTTTGTCGATCTGCTGCGGCATCGTCGTAGGTTCGGGGGTCGATGCAGGTACATACGCTACGGCAGACGATTGACCGAAAGAAGATGCATAGATGTTTGTATAATTGTTACTGCCTACCTGAGGGGTAGGTGTGGGCGTGGGATCTGGATCGGCACTTGCCCAGGTGATTGAGGCCGCGTCCCATGCGCCCGCCGTTACTGCGGCAGGGGCGGTGAAGGTAGGCGCGGCGTTCATGGCTTTTTTGGTTGCGGTGGTCGTTTGCGTAGTGCTTACCGTACCCTTGCCTCCCGATATAGCGATGATCTTCCCGGTGCCGTTTGCCCTGATACCATAGCTATTCGCACTGCCGCCGTCACTCACGGCTTTTGTTTCGCCGCCAGAGATGGTGACGTCGCCTGACGAACTGTTCAAGGCGTAGCTGGATGAGGCCGCCGATGATATTGCAGTAATTTTTCCGCCGGATATGCGGACGCCGTTTCTTCCAGCTAAACCCACGGAGAAATCACCAGCATGATTGCCAAGGGCGGTGACGATTCCGCCCGATATTGCGATTTGGTCTGCAGATATGCCATAGGCGGAGTTTGGAGCTTTGCAAGCCACCCCGGTTAGATGAATGGTATCGGAAATCATTACAGTACCAATGATGGATATTCCGGAACCTCCCGAGTTGGGTATGCCCGTTGAATCACTACGTACAACTGTAAAGCTGCCACTGCCACCGAATTCGACGTTACATGGGTTTGCGGAGGTGCCGCCGCTGATACCGTAACTATTTATATCGCGTCCAGAGAGAGCAAAAGCATTTTTGCCATTTGCGTTGATTTTGATGGTACCACTGGGCAAATAGACCGCTATTCTCTCCGTATCTGGTGCGACGATGACCGCGTTCTTGGTGAAGGTGAGGGTGTCATTCGCCCATGTCCAACCTTCGTCTGCATCGGCAGGACGGGTGCTTACCCAGCCGTCGAGGATGGGCTTTGCCGTCACTGTATCTCCGGCGGGGGCGCAGACCACGTACGAGCCTAAGTGTTCGCTGCCGCCTACGGTATTTTGACTATACAGAACTCCTGGAGCGCCAGCTTGAGGTGCGCTGTTCATCGCCGCAGTCCCCGCTCCGACTGTTTGGCGCGTGATCGCCGTGACGGTTGCGGCAGAGTCGATGGCGATGTTGCCGCCGGAAGCGTGGACGCCAAAGCTGGTGCTGCCTATGCCGGCGATGTGTGCTGCTCCAGAAATGTGGATGCCTTTCTGGCTTCCGACGACCGTGTTGACGCCTACGATGTGGATCGTGAGGTCGCCATTTGCGAATATGCCCGCATAGCTTGTGCCATCGCTCACGTTGATCGTAGCGTCGGTGAGCGTAAGTGCGTTGTTGTCGTACCGAGCCGTGCCGGAGCCGCACGGCAATGCCGTACCATCGGCGATGTCCACGCCGTTTACAATTACCACTGTTGCCGCTGCCGCACTCGCGGTCGTTGCCATCATGGGCAACAGCGTCAGCATCATCGCCAACGCGATGGCGATGGATGATACTCATTTTTGTATGTTCTTTCCCCCTTCATGGATTGTATGGCGTCGTTTGTGACGCAGGTAAGTAGTATTACTCAAGTTTATCATACCGCGCGAAGTGCAACAAAAGCGCAAGCAAATCTTCTTCCAAAAATATACGATATAAAAATAAGACAATTGCGCGCCCCATTGCGTGCAATTGTCTCGATGGCCCTTCCTTACGGATAGGTTTCTACAGATTGTATATCGCTAAAGATGCCGTGATACGGATTGATGTTTTCAGGCATGTACGCCTCGTTGATGCGCACGGTATCGT
>CAYPOE010000169.1:0-5690 GCA_964412285.1 uncultured Eubacteriales bacterium
GCATATCGCACGGACACTCTCGGACTTTGTCGACGATGGCGAAGTCTGTTGTAGGGCCTCTGGCTCAAAGTTTAGCATGTTGTTGCGTTGTACCGATTCGGCGGCGCTGCTTGGACGACTGAAACGATTCGACGCCGAGGTGCTGTCTACGCTCAGACGGGCTAACAATCAATTTCTGATCCAGCTCGCGTACGGTTGCTACATGGTATCCGAACACGAGAAGTTTAAGCACATCGATTCATGCGCAGACATGGCGTGCGATAGTCTGTTGGAGTATAATGATTATGAGAGTTCGTACGTATTCTACGATGACAGCATGAGGACGGGATACGCGGCAGAAAAAGAAGTGGAAGGCCAGATGGAGAACGCGCTGCTACGCGGCGAGTTTTTGGTGTATCTGCAAGGCAAGTATGATGTGCATACGGGTGAACTCAAGGCCGCCGAGGCACTCGTGCGTTGGCAACGTCATGATAAGGGCATCATGCCCCCTGGCACATTTATACCTATATTTGAGCGCAATGGCTTCATCTCCAAACTCGACACCTATATCTTTGAGCAGGTCTGCATAGCGCTCAGGCGTTGGCTGAGCGCAGGTATAGACCCTGTACCCATCGCCGTCAACCTGTCGCGCGTCAACCTCAAGCGGCAGGATTTGGTCGATGAGTACGTATCAATCCTGCGCAAGCACAAACTGCCGCGCTCGCTGGTCGAGGTCGAGATCACCGAGAGTGCGATCTCCGAGGATGGGAATGAGTTATCCGACATCATCAAACAGTTCGGCGACGCAGGCGTATCCACCGCCATCGACGATTTTGGCACAGGCTACTCTACGCTCGGTACGCTCAAAGAATTGCGTGTTGACACACTCAAACTCGATCGCGTGTTCTTTGTCGATCTTGACACGAGCAACAAGAGTCGCTCTGTAGTTAAAAATATATTGACCATGGCCAAGGAACTCGAGTTGAGGACGGTATCCGAGGGCATAGAACACGAGTCGCAGATTGATTTCCTCAAGCAGGCTGGGGCGGAATTGGTACAGGGCTACTATTTCTCCAAGCCGATCCCGCTGTCTGATTTCGAGATATTGCTGCTGCAACGGAATGGTGCATGACATGATGCAGAACATGTATGCATCAGAACAAGATCATATTGTTTCCTATATTTCAATAGAATTGTGGTTTATAGAGATTTTTAATAGCTTTTTAGCAGAGGTACTGTATGCATAAGAAACGTGGGATCGTACTATCTGTCGCCACGTTGTTCGTGGTATGTATCTTTTTGACATATCGTTGTTACTCGGTTGTCATGAAGAACATTATCAATACTGAAACCCAACTGTTCCTCAGGGATGTATCATCGACGATGGTTGATTACGCGGGTACTGCGATCAAAAGCCATATGCAGATGTTAGAATCCATGGCGTTGTTGCTGTCGGATTATGCCTATGACGATATGGGTATGATACTACGACAACCAGAAGCGCACGCCGACGGATTTGAATACTACGGGATTGTACTGCTCGACGGCACGGTTTGGTGTTATGGCGATGCGTCCGTTGGTTCGGACTGGAGTGGTATATACAGCAGCGACTTTCTAAATCGTGCCATATTGGGACAGACCAGTATATCCGAGGCCATTCTAGATACGGCAAGCGGGGGATTGGTCAATTTGTACGCCACCCCCATTCTGTCTAATACCAAGCTGCGGGCTGTGTTGTTCGGCGTGCGGTATACGTCGTCGTTGCGGGAATTGTTGGTTGGCGGGTTGCATACGGAGGGAATGCGCAGTCATATCCTGTCGAGTACGGGAAGCAATATATCGGGCAAGGAGGTATTTGCGACATTTGAGGGCGATAGCATGATCTCCAAACTCAACAACATGGAGATACTGGATGACTATACGCCATACCAGATCAAACTCGACATGCACTACCGCCGCGCCGGACAGTTCCGATTTATCGAGGACGACGCCATTTGTTATGTGCGTTACGCACCCATACCGTCGACGGATTTGTATGTGCTGTCTGTGATTCCGTCGCGCTTGGTCGATGCGCGATTCGGCAACTTCTTGCGCGTACGCAATCTGTCGTACGTATTGTTCTTGGGCATTATATTGACCACGGTGATTTCAGCCATCGTCATCATTGTAGCCGCCAGACACGGCATGACCAAGCGACATGCGCTCGCAGGGGCCATAGCGGATGGCGTGCAGCTCGCACTCATGGAAACCCTCTGCGACAAGCACCTTACGTTACTCTACCACAATAAAGCGTTGTTATCCATCACGGGTTTTTCTGCCCGTGATATACAATCACAATTTTCCTGTAGGTTGTCTCAAATGGTACACCCTGACGATGTACCCAAGTTGATCAAGGCGTGCAACGCGCGAAATGCGCCTAACGATTGCATAGAACTCGAATATAGGATTGTATGTAAAAACGGCGATTATGTATCGGTACACGATAGAGGTGCGCGATACACCGACGCGCGCGGCACGTCATACTATCGCCACACGCTGACCTGTGCTGCAGATCGGCGTAGGCCGGTGCGGGATGTCGCGGCATTGACAGAGGAGCTTCGCTTGGCTGAGATACGGCATATGGCCGAACCCGACAGCGTGGGTGTGGATGTATTTGAGTATCTGCCGCGCGAGAAGGTGATCATCAGCGCGGCGTTCACGGCCAAACGTTTCGGCGCACCCATCGTGATTCATAATGTGCCGCAAGAGCTGTTTGATTGGGGCGTCATAGATGAGGCGTCGATCGACGTAGTCGTAGACATGATGGCTCGCGTCGACAGAGGCGAGGAGACGATCACTGAGAATATCGAGATGATACTGCCCAATCAGTCGCGTCGTTGGTATAATGTCACATTCACAAATCTGTTCGGGTACGATGGCAAACCCCAGCGCGCGATCGCGACAATGGTTGACATAACCAAGGATGACAGTGAAGGACTCCCGCTTGACAAACCTTAGTATTTCGTATACTATATATTAAAGCGTATACGTATGGGTATATGTATACGCTTTATTGTGTGGGTTACTTTCAGGACAAGAATGGCTTGAGCTGTTCGACGTTGTTCTGTTCTGTCTTGAGCAGACGATCGGTCAGCGCGATGTGTTCAGGTGCGGCTGCCGCATATTGCTTGATGCGCTTGGTCGCGTCGATGATACCCATTGTACTGCCTTGGATCATCATCTCGGCGATGTGCGATGGCGACTTATTGGTCAGTGTGTTGGTCGCAATGGACATGTACGTCATGGCTTTGGACGTACCGCTGATGCCTTTGGGTTTGTGACCCATATCAGTCAGGCGCTTTTCGGCTTCATCGTGGATCGCGCGGTACTCTTGTTGCTGCGTGCGTAGTGCATCGCACATAGCCTTATCTTCGATGATGTTATTCAACTGGTCGATCGTATCCACGCCCATTTGTGCATTCTGGTACACGTAATTCAACAGTTCTGTATTGGTATCCATAGAGAGGATAACTCCTTTCTTAAAATAGTGTGGTTATTTTGTCCCACACGCGCTTTTGATATACGACATAGGATCGGACAAATCGTGGCATACTATATGCGAGAACATGAGAACATGCGAGAACATGAGAACGCATAATTTGCTTTGAAACTACTTTTGCTTAAGATTACTTCAGGAGGCGCAATGAAACGCATTGCATTATTCACACTGTTATTCTGCCTGTTATGTGGCAGTTACGCATACGCGGCCGCCATCGACGACCCCGTGTCCATGCAACCTGAGCCTATAATGCAGGTATTCTCGGGCGATCTCGCCAACGTCAAGGGCGACAGTTTCTCCCTCTTAGATGGCAAGAATAGCTACGATTTCATCGTCACAGACGAAACCTTTATCATCAAAGCAGGCAAACGTACGCCTGCGGCGATTCAGGACTTCAAAGAAGGTACGTTGACCCATGTCTACGCGTTGGCCATGGATCCCGAGACCGCTGTATGCGTGATCAGCGGTGGAGGTAAAAAGGGCATTAATAACTTCTTCATGCTCGTCGCGAATGTCGAAAAGACCAAGGATGGCGTGCGCGTAACCGACGTCGATAATGCGGCTGTCGTGACGATACCGAGTAAGTCGACGATCATTCCGTATAAGACCAAGAACATCGTGACGGCAGACGACATCAAAGTTGGTTCGTGCCTCGTCGTCGAGTACGACGTTGCGGCGATGTCCTTGCCGTTACAGGCCACATCGACGCACACGATTATACTCTATACGCCCGAGGAAGAGCCTGTAACCGATGGCAACGGCGGTCCGTATCTGCTGCCTGAACTCGACATCCGTGTATCGACACAGGCCGGCGTCGTCAGTGTCAACGGCAAAGAGATGCCGTTCGGTGAAGGCGATGAGTTCATCGTCGAGGGCGAAGAGATCTATATCCCGTTGCGCAGCTTCGTCGAGTGCATCGGCGGTACGATCTCGTGGGACGACGCGACGCGTACGGTTACGTTGGATATCGGCACGGGGTACAATATGACCATCGATGTGGATAACGGCGTATACGATGGCGATATGGTCTATACCAAACCCATAATCCGCAACGGCAAGACACACATTCCGTTGTCGTTCCTGAAAGATCTGCTCAATCTCAACGTAACGGTCAATAACGCCAACGTGTAATCGTATCCCCCTTGGGGGGATACATAGTTCAATGCGTATTACGAATCATTTTTAATATAAAATAAGGGGTTTACCGTAATGGCGAAGAAAGTTGCTGTTGTGGGCATGAAGGGCATAGGCAATCTCCACGCCCAATGCCACATGAATGACGAACTGTCCGAGCTTGTGGCGGTCTGCGACGTCATCAAGTCGCGCGCCGATGAAGCGGCCGAGAAGTACAAAGTAAAAGCGTATTACGATTTAGACGAGATGCTCAGAAACGAGGATTTCGAGATCCTCGACGTTACGACCGGCGGTTTGGACAACGGCTCGTGGCACCATACACCCGCTATGATGGGCCTACAGGCTAAGAAGTCTGTATTGGTAGAGAAGCCCATCTCGTTTAATATTCTCGAAGCGCGAGAGATGGTCACATACGCCGCGCGCAACGATCTGTACCTGGGCTGCAACCTCAACCACTTCTTCACCGAGCCCGCGCGCATCGGCGAGCAGCTCATCGCCGACGGCAAGATCGGCGAGCAAGTCTACTGCTTGCAGAAGATGGGTTTCGACGGCAGCGAGTTCCTGTATCAGCCGCCCGGATCGACGCGCATGAAGGGTATGCCGTACTTCCACTTAAAAGCATTCTTAGCACACCCGTTCAGCCTGATGCGCCACTTCTGCGGCGACGTCACGCACATCCAAGCATTCGTCGACCAGCCCGGCTTCCGCAAGTCGGCGCGCGACCCCATGCTGTCGATTGCGAGCATCAACATGAAATTCGCAAGCGGATCGTCGGGCGTCATCATTTCCCAGCGTGGCGACGCGAACTTCGGGCTCGGCGGCTGGTGGAGCTTTGAGTTGGCGGGCACCAAGGGTACGTTCTGCATCGAGAACTGCGTAGAGAAGATCACGTACTGGGAAGGTCAGAAGCCCGGTGAGGAGAAGCCCGCGCCTGTCGTCACCAACACAGGCGTCACCGACTTCAACTCGACATTCCCGAACCGCATCCACGCGTTCATGGAAGACGTAACCAACAATGTACCCAAGGAGTACCTGCGTG
>CAYPOE010000170.1:0-5640 GCA_964412285.1 uncultured Eubacteriales bacterium
AACCCGACGGCCCAATAAATGCGTATACGCTATGCTCGGGTATCGATATGTTTACATCGTTTAACGCGCGTGTATCGCCGTACCGTACGCTGACATTCTTAATATCCACAAACGGTTTCTCCATCATGTACCTTCCTTGTGGCTGACCGCGTGCGATACAGCGGCGACGATTGCATTGAGCAATATAATGATGATAATCAGTACAAGCGATGCACCAAACGCCACCGCGTAGTTGTTGCCCTCTCCGGCAGGGGATGTATAGTAGATGTACGTTGTCAACGTAGAGCCGGTGTTTTGCAGCGTCGATAGCCAGTTCTGCGGCGCATACCACGGCTGAAACCCCGTCATACGTAACGTGCCGCCAAGTGCGAGCCATACGATCGCGGTATCGCCGATGATTCTGCCCATACCGAGAATCACACCCGTTGCCAGCCCTGATGTACACGCCTTTAATACCACCTTGGATATCGTACGCCATTTGGACGCTCCGAGCGCGTACGAACCTTCGATATACGAATGTGGCACGGATTTGATTGCTTCTTCCATCGACTTGATCACGAATGGAAGGATCATGATCGCCATTGCAATCGCCGATACCAAGAACGACTTACCATACGCGCGACTTATGCCCTCTGCACTTTCAACAGGCGTGGATAGGAATGTGAATGCGGGCAGTGTAAAGATGGATAGTGCGAATAACGCCACGACAATCGTCGGTACGCCTGCCAGTATATCGATCGCCACCCTCGTTATATGATTGATGATGCCCTTGCGCGCGTAGAAGCATAGGTATATCGCTGTCGCCAATGAGAATGGAAACGCTACGATGATACCCAGTACTGTGAGCAGAATGGTGCCAATCAGCGGCGTGAGTATGCCGCCGGAGTCTGTATCGATCGCCGATGCGTTGGGCTCGGTCGAAAGGAACTCCCACGACAGCACACCGAATCCTTCATATGCGACGTTGATGATGATGAGCAGACAGACAGCTACAACGAGCAGCATCGCCACCCATGCGTATATATAGCCTGCGCCCGTACTAAACGTCCTGCTGCGCAGTTTAGTCAGCATAGCCCGCCCTCCTTCGTAAGTGGCGCTGTATTCCGCGTGCCGATACGGATAACGCCGCGTTGAATGTCAGTAGTATTGCACCGCAGGCGAATAACGCGCTTTCGACTGCGGGTACGCTCATGGCCTCGGACTTATTCACGATTGCGGCCGACAGTGGCAATATCGGCGTAAACAGCGCGGTGAATCCGTGCGCTATATCGGGCATAAACCCTACGCCGCCGCATACCATGGATACCGCGATGGCCTCGCCGATACCGCGCCCTGCGCCGAGGATGATTCCTGCGATGATACCCGAACGTGCCGACGGCAGGATGATCTTGAGGATCACGCGCATGTGGCTCATGCCGAATGCATAACCCGCTTCTTTGTGTATGTGCGGCACTCCGTTGATTGCGTCTACGCAGAGCGACAGAATCGTCGGCGCAATCATAAACGTCAGTACGATGACGCTGGACAATAGATTGCGCCCTGTCATCTGGAAGAACTCAAGGAACTCGATCTGCATATCGACCGTGATAAACGCTGATTCAATAAGCGGCACCACGGTGATGATGCCGATCAACCCGAATACGACCGATGGGATCGACGCGAGCAGTCGCACAAACGCGGTGAGTACCGTCGATACGCTTTTGGGCGCAAGTTCGCAGATCGCCACCGCGCCGCCGACTGCAATCACCGTCGCGATTGCAAGTGCGATGAGCGTCGACAGAAGCGTACCTGTGATGAGTCCCAGCATACCGAATGTCAGTACAGGATCGTCGACCGATGCGTAGAACGCTTCGGAGATCTGCTCGTCAAAGCCCGTGTTCGTGATGAGTCCGACGCCGCTGTTTAGGATCACAGGCGCGGCTTTGCTGAACACAAAGTAAAAGATGAATGCGATTAATATGATAGCGACTGCGGCCAATAGTTTAATGATCCATTCGGCCGCGATATCTAATGATCTGGCTTTCACATCTGCCTCCGCTTTTGTTGATATACAAACAACAGACGACCTATAGCCGCCTGTTGTTTGTGTCCCTTGATACCATAGGAGGATGACTTATCTGAACGGGACGTAGCCTTCTTTGGTTACGATGTTATCTTGGCAAACCTTGCTGCGCAGATAATCGATGAGTACAGCGGATGCGCCTTGCGGCTTACCGTTGGTGAATACGAGCAGATTGCGGGACAACGGATACGCGCCGGACTTTACGTTATCGGACGTAGCCTCCTTGCCTTCTAACGATACGGCTTTGACTGTGTTGTCAAGGAAACCGATGGAGTCGAAGCCGATGGCGTTCTCGGACTTAGCTACTGCTTGCTTGATCAATGCCGACGATGTAAACGGCGTAGCAGTCTTTACGACTGTTTCTTTGTTCAGCAGCATCTCTTCGAGTGTAGCCAATGTACCCGAGCCTGTTTCGCGCGTCTGCACGAGGATCGGCGCGTTGTTGCCGCCTACGTCTTTCCAGTTCTTGATCTCGCCGAGGAAGATCTTCTGTGCTTGCTCTTTGGTCAATGACTTCACAGGGTTCTTAGGATTGACGATGATTGCGATACCGTCGCCCGCTACGACAAAGCTATTGAGCTTCGCCGCTTCGTCGCCCGTGAGTGCGCGGCTCGACATACCTACGTTATTCGCACCTGCAATCGTGTCCTTGATGCCTGCGCCGCTGCCGCCGCCTGCCACTGTGATGGACAGATTCTTATTGCCCTTTAACAGCGTGTCCGCTGCGGACTGCATGATGGGCTGCACTGTGGTCGAACCCGATACCTTCACGGTACCGCTGACCTTTTTGTAATAGTCCACATTCAGCGTGCCGCTGCTATACGATGCGCTGCCGCCGATTGCGGAAACGAAGTCGTTCATGGGTACGAAGTAGTCGTTGTCGGACTTCTTCGCCGCAACGCTTGCCGTTTTCTTGGCGCCGTTGACTGTGAAATCTTTGGAATCCACTTTGAATACGACGGTATAGCCTGCGGTCTTCACCGTGATCTCTTTGCTCGAAGCGTTCACCGATGTATCTGCGCCGAATGCATCGGCAAGTACTTGGAGCGGTACGCTGACTGTGCTGCCTTCTGCCACAGGGGATACATTGGCCTTCACCGTTGTGCCATCTACTTTAACCACAGGCGCGGCCGCCAACACGTTTACCGACAATGCGCATATCATTGCAAGCGCGAGTGCAAGACTGACGATCTTTTTATACATATCGTTCTATCCTCCGATTGTTGTAGTTATTGTAATAAGTCTACGACTTCGCCACCGACATAGAAGTTGCCTTCGATGTTGACTGTGATATGACCGACTTGCGTCTTTGTGCCATTCAGGATAATCTCATCCTTGTTCTCGAGCAGTACCAGCGTATCCTTGCCCTTGGTCACTACCATACGGACGTTATTCTCGTTGGAATCGTCTACCTCGACCTTTGCACCTTTGGCTTCAAACGCAGCCTTAGCGTCCTTATATACATCAGCGGTAGTCTTGGTTAAGTCGAGGTTCCACACACCTGCGGCAATCTTGGCGATATCCGTATTATCAATCGTGCCTGTGATACGCTCGTCATTCGGTAGATACGTGTAAAGTACGATTTCCTCGCCTGTATGACCGCCGGTCGTCCAGCCGATGTACGCGCGCTTGCTGATCATAGGACCGACTGTATAGTTCATCGAACCCTTCTCGGTTTCTTTGATCGCCGCAACTTCTTCATCGGTCAGGTCATCGATGCCGTAATACTTGGACATGACCTCTTTGATATTGGTGCGCTCTTCATCCAGTTTGGCTTCGATGCCTTCGCCCGTCAGCGTGGCTTTCTTCAGCGGTGCGATAAACTTGGTGACAGGGTCTTTGTCGTAAGTACCTGTCGTATCAGCGTTACCGATGGATACGCCGCCGTTACCATGGTCGGTGATAGCAATGACCATCGTGTTGTTGTTGGACTTAGCGAAATCCAGCGCAACCTTTACCGCCGCGTCAAATGCGTTGATGTCGGAGATTAAGCCGATGGGGTCGTTGGCGTGCGCCGCCCAGTCTACCTTCGAGCCTTCCACCATGATGAAGAAGCCGTTCTCGTTCTCAGACAGAATGCGAAGCGCAGATGCAGTCATCTCGGCGAGCGACGGCTGGCTCGGCGTATTCTCTGCACGATCCATCTCGTAGCTCATCGCAGCCTTGGCGAACATACCCCAAGTCTTGCCCGACAGTGCGGTGAGTTCGTCGCCCGTCGCGACATAGTTGTAACCGCGATCTTTGAGTACGTCAACCAAGTTCTCGTTATCGGGACGCGATGACAGTCTGCCGCTACCGCCGCCAAACATAACGTCTATGTTGTTATATACCTGCTGCTCCGCAATGATATACTCTTTGCTGCGGTCGGGATAATGCGACGAATACGCAGCGGGTGTAGCGTGCATGATCTGCGATGTAGAGATAAGACCTGTCGATTTACCCGACAGTTTGGCCGCTTCAAGAATCGTAGCAAGCGGCAGTTTGGTGTCCGTTACACCGAGGAACTTGTTGTTCGTCTTGACGCCTGTCGCTAATGCCGTACCTGCCGGGGCAGAATCCGTGATCGCGCCCACAACGCCTTGGTTCAGCCACCATGTGCGTACCAAACCCGAAGGCATCTCATCGAGCGCCATCTTGACGTTGGTGTCTACTTTTTCAGTAGTCGGATCGTATGCGTTGTACCAGCGTGTAAGTGTCACGCCATCCACGCTCATGCCGTCGGCTATCAGTACAATGATGTTTTTGATGTTGCTATTTGGCTGCGCGGCTTTTTGCGCGTTCATCGCCAATGCGCCCTGCGATAACAGTGACAGCATGAGTATGGCTGTTACCGTTACTGAAACGAATCTACGTATGCTTCGCAAGTAAGTAACCCTCCTATAATGGTTTGTAATCATATTTTATAGGATTGTTTCAAAAACTGATAGAAGGTTTGGGTAAAATATATGTATAAATTTTGTAAAGCCTTACAGGTAATAACGTTGGGTCACTCAACACGTGATAGTGTCGTGTTGAGAAACTGTGGGCGAATGTGAAGCGTAACTTGCCCACTGTTTTCAGAGAACTCTATATAGACGCTTTCCTGCACCCATCAGTTGCATCGCAGACAACCTCGGAGGATTTTCGACAGCAATCGGTATGGCGTTCCTCAAGGCAGAGCGGCAACCAGGCGTGTTTTGCGCCACGAAAACCGCATGGCACACATGTCTTAGGTAGCGTGCACATTAAGTAGCGTGCACATTAAGTAGCGTCCACATAGAGAAATACTCCAACAGAAAAAATATTTTCGATATAGGTAATTTTCATATGTCCATTATATTTTTCCAAGGCCTTTCTGATGTTTTTTAAGCCATAGCCGTGCTCGTCGCCGCCTTTTAACGAAGCTATTTGCTTTTCCTCCCCGACCTCAAAGTACTGAATCTTTCCATCAAAAGTATTATCTACCTTGATGAAAAGGCTTCCCTTTCCAAACTCAATATCCAGTTTTATTTTTTTATGATTTACCAGTGCAACGGCTTCTAACGCATTATCCAAAAGATTGCCAAGTATAGTCGCAATGTCGGCTACCTCCACATTCA
>CAYPOE010000171.1:0-5546 GCA_964412285.1 uncultured Eubacteriales bacterium
GTGTACGGCGCTCGTCATGCGCGGTACGTCCAACGTCTACGAAGAACTCCGCGAACGCGAGGAGTATATCAACAAGGGCGAATCTGAAATCAAAGAATATTTAGGCAAGATCGCCGAGCGCAATATGACCGAGATGGAAGAACGTTCGGTTATGATGATGTTCCAAACCGTCAATGATATAGAACGTATCAGTGATCATGTCTTAGCCATAGGTAAACTGCACGTCAATGCCGAAGCGCGCGACCGCGCGTTCTCGACCAAGGCCAATACGCAAATGGACAGTATGTTCCGTGCGTGCATCGATATACTTGAGCTGTCGTTCGACGCGTTTACGCATGACGACATCGATAAGGCGGGCGCCATCGAGCCGCTTGAACAGGTCATCGACCAACTCAACCATAACGCAAAAAACGGGCATATCGACCGCCTCAACTCGCGCGAATGCACCGTGCAGAGCGGCGTCATATACCTCGATATCATCAGTCACCTATCCCGTATCAGCGACCATTGCTCCAACATCGGCCTCGCCGTGTTGCAGCAGCGCGGGCGGCTGCACGGCGACAACATACACGATTACACGCGATATATCCACGAATCCATGCCCGGCGACTACAAGGCGCACTTTGATCAGTACGCGGCCAAGTATCTGTCGCAATAGGGCGACCTATATATTATATTATTATTATGGAACAGCGAACTTTACGTGTATTAGAGTATAACAAGATCATAGATCAGCTCGTCGGCGCGACGGGGAATCCCATGTCGGCCGCACTTGCGCGCGATACCGTGCCGCTTGACGATGCGGACGACATCCGTAAGTCGTTGCAGCTCACGTGCGAAACACGTGACATGCTGATCAAACGCGGTACGCCGCGCATGTCGGGCTTCAAAGACGTGACGCCGCACATATCGCGCGCGATGCTCGGCGGCGCACTGTCGATGCGCGAACTGCTCGACGTTGCCGACGCACTGCGCATCGCGCGCAACCTGCATACGTACCACAAGGGCGAGGGCGAACTCGCGATTGACGAATACTTCAACGCCATCTCGACCGACAACAATCTCGAGCGCGAGATCAATGAGATCATCATCTCGGAGGAGCAGATCGCCGACAACGCCTCGCCGCAACTGTTGGCGATACGACGGCAGATCCTGAACCAGCACCAAAAGATCCGCAACGCACTCGACGCGATCTTGCGCAGTCAACACTACCAGAAGATCCTGCAAGACAACATCGTCACGCTGCGCGACGGGCGTTACGTCGTGCCTGTCAAGGCCGAATCCAAGTCCGAGATGCCGGGTATCGTCCACGACATGAGTCAGAGCGGCGCGACCTACTTCGTCGAACCCGCCGCCGTCGTCGACGCGAACAATGCACTGCGTGAGTTGGCCATGAAAGAACAGCTCGAGATTGAGCGCATCCTGTCGGCGCTGACCGCACAGGTCGCGGACATCGCGGAGCTGCTACGTAACAACCAGAAGGTCATCGTCGAACTCGACGTAATCTTCGCCAAGGGACAGCTCGCCGTCCGCATGGATGCGCATGTACCCGAGGTGCGTAGCGACGGATACGTGTCGTTGCGCAAGGCGCGCCACCCGCTGATCGGCAGCAAATGTATACCCATCACGATTGAAGTCGGCGGCGAGTTCAGACAACTCATCGTCACAGGTCCCAACACGGGCGGTAAGACCGTCGCACTCAAGACGGTCGGCCTGATGTGCGCGATGGCGTGCGCAGGTATGCTCGTGCCGTGTGCCGAAGGATCGTGCGTATCGCTGTTCGACAACATCTTTGCCGACATCGGCGACGAACAGTCGATCGAGCAGTCGCTGTCGACGTTCTCGTCGCACATGAGCAACATCGTACACATCCTCTCGAACGTATCGCCGCAGTCGCTCGTACTGCTCGACGAACTCGGCGCGGGTACCGACCCGACCGAGGGTGCGGCGCTATCCGTAGCGATCTTGCAATACCTCGGCGAGATGCAGTGCCGCGTCGTCGCGACGACGCACTATGCCGAGATCAAGATGTACGCACTGGGTACGCCGGGCGTCTGCAACGCGGCGTGTGAGTTCGACGAGCAAACCATGCGTCCGACCTACAACATCCTGATCGGCGTACCAGGCAAGTCGAATGCCATGAGCATATCGCGTCGACTCGGACTGCCTGAGTTCATCATACAAAACGCGATGCAACATCTCACGCATGAGGCCGTGTCGTTCGAGGACGTCATCAGTCAACTCGACGCAAACCGCCGCGCGTCGGAGGAGAAGCAGCGCGAACTCACGCGCTTGCAGAATGAGCAGAAGCGCCTGACTGCCGAACTCGAGAAGCAGCGCGACGCACTCGCGCACGAGCGCGCCAAGATTGCGTCGACCGCCAACGAGCAAGCCAAGCGTCTGACCGACGCGGCGCGGCGCGAGATTGATCAGATGATGACAGAGTTAAAGGCGTTGCAGAAGTCCGATGCGAACACCTATGCGCGCAAGTTACACGAATCGCGGCACAAGCTCGTCAAGAAGCAGCGCGAGGCGGAACGCGCGACGGTGGTAGAGAAAGTTGGCACGACCCACGAGCCGCTCGATCAGATCATGCCCGGCATGAGCGTCTACGTCATCGACATCGGGCAGGAGGCGACCGTCGTCGACGCGCCCAAGTCCAACGGTGAAGTGCGCGTACAGGCGGGCATCATCAAGATCACGACGCACGTAGACAATCTGCGTAAGGGACGCGGCGCGGATCAGCCCAAGGTGCGGAGCGTCACGGCGGGCGGCGGACTTCGATTGGACGCGGCGGCTTCGACGTCGCTCGACTTGCGCGGTCTGTACGCCGAGGAGGCATTGGCGCGTACCGACAAATTCCTCGACAGCGCCGTGCGCAACGGTCTGCACGAGGTTACGATTATACACGGCAAGGGCACAGGTGCGCTCCGTAAGGCCGTCACCAATATGCTCAAAGAACATCCACTCGTCAAGCAGCACAGGCTCGGCGAGTACGGCGAAGGCGATAGTGGTATCACGGTGGTATATCTATAATGCTAAAACGTAAACAAGAACGAGAGATCGTCTATAAGACGCTGTACATGGCGGGGCTGCAAGACATCACGGCAGCCGACGCCATGACGGCGATGCTGTCGAACTACGACGCGGATTATGTCGGCGACGACGTCACGGCGGGTGAGATCGCAGGTAGCGCGTACATCAACGACACGCTGTCGGGCATCGACAGCCATGTTGCCGACGTCGACGCGGTGATCGAACGCCACGCGGTGGGTTGGGCGCTCGATCGCATTGCGCCGCTGACGCTCGCGGCGCTGCGATACGGCGTATACGAGTTGACCTATACCGACATCGACGTTGGCGTCATCATCAGCGAGACGGTCGACCTCGCAGGTATGTACGACGAGTCCGCCGCCGCAGACTTCATCAACGGCATACTTGGCAACTACGCGCGCGGCGACATACGCAAAGGCGGGGAGGCATAGTATGGTGCAACCCATCACGGTCGCGGCACTCAACAAGTACGTCAAGAACCTGATCGAGGGTGATGCGTACACACAGGCGTTATATGTAAAAGGCGAGATCAGTAACCTCAAGATGCACACGTCGGGACACATCTATCTGTCGCTCAAGGACGAGAATGCCGCCGTACGCGCCGTCATGTTCCGCACCGCCGCGCAGACGCTGCGCTTCACGCCGACCAACGGCATGAAGGTCGTGATCATGGGCAAGGCGTCGATGTACGAGCGCGATGGCTCATACCAACTCTACATCGAGCATATGCAGGCCGATGGCATCGGCGACTTGCACGTCGCGTACGAGCAGCTCAAGTTAAAGCTGGAGCAGACAGGCGTCTTTGATACCGCGCACAAGAAGCCCATACCCGCCATGCCACTCGTAGTAGGCGTGATCACGTCGCCGACGGGCGCGGCGGTGCGCGACATCTGCAACGTCGTCAGTCGCCGCTATCCGCTCTGCGAGATTTTGATCTGTCCTGTACTCGTGCAGGGCGAGGGCGCGAGCGCCGACATCGTGGGTGCGATTGAATATATGAATCGCGAGCGATTGGCCGATGTGTTGATCGTAGGGCGCGGCGGCGGTTCGATCGAGGATCTCTGGGCATTCAACGAAGAGGCCACGGTCATGGCCGTATACAACTCGGCTATACCCGTGATCTCGGCCGTCGGTCACGAGACCGACTTCACGCTCTGCGACTTCGCCGCAGACCTCCGCGCACCCACGCCGTCGGCGGCGGCCGAACTGTCGGTGCCGTCAACGCAGGCGTTGCTCGAGGGATTGCGCGCGACATACCGCCGTATGGTGACGCTGACGCAGCACGCGGTCAACGTGCGCAAGCAGACGCTGCAACGCGTTACAGTGCGCACACCCATGGACTACGTAAACCAGAATCGCCAGCGCGCCGACATCATCACACGCGCGCTGTACATGGCGTATGGCGCAGCGATTGAGCGTCGACAGGCGCGGTATCGGTTGGTGACGGAGAAACTCTACTCACCATTGCTATTGTCGGGACTCAACAAGAAGCGCGAGCGATTCAGCGTCGCCGTCGCGCGGCTCGAGCCGCTGTCACCGCTGTCTGCGTTGTCGCGCGGCTACGCGGTCGCGCAGTCCGACGGCGCGGTGCTGCGCACGGTATCGCAGGTCAAGGCGGGTGATCGCGTGAATATCACGCTGACCGACGGTACCGTCGATGCGACGGTACAAAAAGTAAACCCGCGTACGTGACGCGGGTTCGCGTTATTTGCCCGGCTCTTTGTTTTTGATCATGAGATTCTTGTGACCGTTGTTGCTCTGTAAGTACTTGGTTTCAAACTTTTTCGTGCGCTCGATCATGGTTGTAAACTTAGAGAAGCCGTAATTGCGCGGGTCAAAGTCGGGGTACAGGCGGTTGATGTGCGTACCAACGAGGCTGAGCAGCATCCAGCCTTCCTCGTCGCTATTCTGCTTGACGATTTTGGTGACGGCATTGACGACCTTGTCCATGCTGATGACGACAGTCTCGATGGAGTTGGCCCCGTTCTTGCCGCCCGACGCGGTCGTCTTTTGCCCGTTGCCGTTTTCGTGCAAGGCGTCTTCGGACTTCTCGTTGAGCACCTCAAGATACTTGAAGATCTCACAGGCGGCCTTGAACGGGGCGGGCGTCTTTTGCTCACCCATACCCATGACGAACATGCCTGCCTCACGCAGACGTTGCGCGAGCTTGGTGAAGTCGCTGTCCGACGACGCGAGACAGAAGCCGTCTACTTTGCTGCTGTAGAGTATGTCCATCGCGTCGATGATCATAGCGGAATCCGTCGCGTTCTTGCCCACTGTATAGCGGTACTGCTGGATGGGCGTAATCGAGTATTCGAGCAGAATCGACTTCCAGGCGGCCATCTGTGGAATCGTCCAGTCGCCATATATGCGCTTGTATGTCGGATTGCCATGATTAGAAATCTCGTCGATGATGCTCTTTATATATTTATCCGATATATTATCGGCGTCTATCAGCAGTGCGATCCTGCGGTTGTTGCGTACCATTCCAA
>CAYPOE010000172.1:0-5531 GCA_964412285.1 uncultured Eubacteriales bacterium
AGTTATCGGATAAAAAAATGGCACGGGAGCTAATAGACGGCATGGACTGTCTAATCTTCACACAGGACTGCGCACCGACGGCAATATCGGCTTCGCGCTTAGAAAAGATTGTTATGCTATCGGCGGAGTTGCCAGACTCGACATCATCTATGCAGTTCGACTATAGCGATAGCAATACCCTGACGGCTACTTTATTTACCAAGCGTTCTACGGACGTTCTGCGTATAGGTTCGGTTGGCACGGACACGGGCGAAGACCGTCCGCTACGAACGACAGCTGTCAACGTAAAATCAGAGCTTTTATATAATTTAAGCAAGTTATATAAAAGCGATGGTGTGCTGGACTTTTATCTATCCTCTGATGGCGTAGGAATGAAGCAGACTGTCGAAGTAGGAACACATACCCTTTGCATTGAAGCTGCGCTATATACGGAAAGTGCGGTTGAGAGATTAAGTATGTAACTACACATAGAAAGCCCCTGACCCTGTAAAGGGTCTTATTTTTTGCATAAACATCTTTCGTAAATAGTCCCACGAAAGAAGACGGGAAGACATATTACATGTTATGTTTTTGCGTAGCAGCGTCACCACATCAACCCAACTTTATTCTTTCGTAATATCAGACAAGCTTTCTGGAATAAGAATAAACGCGGGGTGAATGTTATGAAAAACGTAAAAAACAATAAGAGCGATCTTCGCGTGACGGAGGTTTATAACAACAACAGCGATAAGCCGGTCAAGGAAATACTGCGCAACTCATACATACTCTACATAAGAAAGTCGGTGACAAAATGACGAATATATGGTATACTGTCGTCGTTAATGATTGGTCGCTTATTCACGGAGGTAATATATGTACTCTGCGATAAGCAACCCAATGGAATACAAAGTAGGTCTATATATCCGTCTATCCAAGGAGGACGATAAGGAGCGGGAATCCGAGAGCGTCACAAACCAACGTAGCTTGCTGCGCGAGTTTACGGAGAAGCATAAGCTATACGTCCACGATGAATACGTCGACGATGGTTTCTCTGGAACCAACTTTGAGCGTCCAGAGTTTAAGCGTCTGATAGATGACATTGAGAGTAAGCGCGTGAATATGGTGATCACGAAGGATATGTCACGTTTAGGGCGCGACTATATCATGACGGGATACTATATGGAGCGTTACTTCCCTGAGAATCGTGTGCGATATATCTCGTTATTAGACGGTGTAGACACAGGCAAGAATGATATTGCCAATGACATAACTCCGTTTCGCGCTATCATGAACGATATGTACGCCAAGGATATATCCAAGAAGATTACGAGCGTAAAACGTGATAAACAGCGTAAAGGTTTATTTATTGGCGGTAAAGCTCCTTATGGATATGCCAAGTCGCTTACAGAGAAGAATAAGATTGTCATAGATGACATAGCGGCTGATGTTGTGCGACGTGTGTTCAATTGGGCGCTGCAAGGTAAGTCATGTCGCGAGATAGCGACGATACTCAATGACGAACGCATCCCTACGCCATCGGATTACGCGGGGATTGACGTATCTAAGCGCGGGATATACACAGGTATGTGGAGTAGTGAACGTGTAACGTTCATGTTACGCAATGAAGTGTATATTGGCAACATGGTTCAAGGACGCGTCAAGAAGGTCAACTATAAATCCGACAAGGTGTTAAAGATTCCAGAGGATGAATGGATTGTGGTCGAAGGTACGCATGAACCACTTATTGACAAGGACACGTTCGATACAGTACAGCGTCTGCTATCTACACGCGTCAAGACGCGTACGCGAACGTACGACTATTTACTCAAAGGGTTAGTGTATTGCGGTGACTGCAGATACGGCATGGCGGTGATTAAGCGTAAGTTAGCGCATGACGATGAAGTGCTATACTTCGTATGCCGCACATATCAGCGATTCACCAAGGCTAATAAATGTACGGCACATATCGTACGCGTGGCAGACGTAACTAATGCAGTACTCGATAGGGTGAAGCAGATATGTATGCGTTATCTTGATGACGATGAGATGGAACGTCAAGCTAAGGCCGCGCTTGAACATGCTGACGCTGATGATAAGATAGCGCGTACGATTAACGAGATAACATCAAAGATAGAATTACTGACGCGCAATATGGACGAGGTATACGCGGATAAGTTGTCTGGCGTACTAAGCAGCGACGACTTCGCGCGGATATACAATAAGTTTAAAGATGAACGCCAGTTCCTGCAAGATAAACTTGACACGCTAAAGCATCAGCGTCATAATACCGCCGACGTAGCGGCAAAGGCTAAAGCATTGGCGCGTAGGTTTATCGATGAAGTTGAGGTCAACAGGGAGCTTATCTGTAGCTTGATTGATCGAATCGAGATTACGGACGATAAAGATGTAGTCATACACTGGGCATTTAGCCCGTTGGAGTGTTTACAATAAGCTCGATCGTATGTATCGCGCATCGAAAAACGCGCATTGGAGAAGCTGCAACTCTGACGCAGCACAATACAACGCAACAACGCGGCTGTCATAGCAGACAGCCGCGTTGTCCTTTCTCGAGCCACTACTCTACCACGGTTATACCCTGTGGTATCTCGGTGTGCAGCTCAACTGTGTCGCCGACCCGTTTCCACTGCACCTTGATGGTGCCGTACGGCGTGATGCGGCTACCTTCGGCGTAGGTGAGTTCCGCGAAGTAGTGCGGAGCAATGCGCACGGTCTTATACCCTTCGGCGACCGGCATGATGCCGATGATGTTCTGGAACAGCCAGTTGATGATGTCAGAGTACATATGGTGGTTCTTAGAAGCCTCGCATTGCCACGTCTCCCACAGCGTCGTCGCACCTCCCTCAACCCACGATGCATAGCTCGGAAACCCTGTCGAGGTTGCGACTTTGTATGCGTGTTCGTGCAGCCCGCACTGGGATAACGCATGGAACAGTCGGCGCAGTCCCACCATGCCGCAGTTGTGGTGATAGTTGCGCTGCTCGACCAACCGCGCGAGCTGCAACTTTAGCGGCTCGAGTTCGCTGTATAACTCGTGGTAGATCAGCATGGATACGGCAGTCTGCTCATCGACGATGCACGTGCCGTCGGACGCGACGTACTTGCGCGTAAACGCGTCGGTCACAGTGCGCAACAACTTGTCGTAGTACTTATACTCGCAAATATCGTCCGCTTCCTTGGCGGCGAGTTTGGCGATGCGGATAAACTTGATGTAGAGTATGCTCGACGTGAACTCGGTCGGCGTAGGGGCTTGGTTGTAGTCGTCGACTGGCCCCGCCCAATCGCAGAGGCCGAAGTCAATCAGCCCGCTGCCGTTGGCGTTGCCGTAGAGGTAGTCGAGGTACTTGCGGAACAAGCCGCGGTTTTCGATGAGTGGCGCTTTGTCGCCCTCGATTCCGTACAGCATGTACGGGATCTCGAACAGGATGCCGTCGGATACGGGGCCATTGCCCCACTCATACCCCCAGCCCGCCGTCGGTATGATGCCAGGCAACGCGCCGTCGGCACGCACCGCATCGGCGACGTCGACGAGCCACTTGCGGAAGAGCCGTCCTACGCCGAAGTGGGTCAGCATCTGTTCGCACGAAGCCTGCGCATCGTTCGCCCAGCCCAACTTCTCGCGCGTCGGACAATCTGTCGGCATGTAGTGCAGGTTCGACAGCGTCGCCAGTTTGCCGAGAACGTACAGCTTGTTGAACAGCGCGTTGGAACACTCGAACGTCGTGAGTTCGGGCACGTCCTGATGTATGAATACGCCGCTCACCATGTCGAGGGTTGGCTCGACGGTCAGACCCGACAGTTCGATATACCGGAAGCCATGGTAGACGAACATCGGCGACCACGTGAACGGTTGCCCGTTGCAGATGAACTTGTCGGTCTGGAATGGCGACTCGGGATAGAACGCCTCCATGTTGTTGAGGTTGAGGCGGCCGTCGTCGTGGAGCTGTTCGGCGTAGCGGATCGTGATCTCGTTGCCGCCGTCGCCGCAGATGCAGAGCCGTACATAGCCTGCGATGTTCTGCCCGATGTCGAACACATACGTGCCCTCGCCCGTCTTGCGGATCGTTTGCGCGGGATAGACCGCGCACTCGCGCACAGGTTCGCAGGTGCATTCGCGGAACGTGCCGCGCGGCGGTTTGGTCGACAGCGCGGCGCAATCCCAACCGCTGTCGTCGTAGTCGAGTGTATCCCAGTTGGCGTCGTACTTGCGCGCGTCGAAGTACTCGCCGCTGCGCAGCGCGTTGAACGTGACGGGGCCGTCGTGCGTGACGCGCCACTGCTCGTCGCTGCATAGCTCGAACGTACCTGTCGAAGTCACGACGTCGAGCCGCCACGCAAACTTGAGCGAGTCGCGCCATGCGGCTTGATGAAAGTCCCACGGCGTCTTGAATGGCTCGTTGTAGTAGCCGTTGCCGAGTATGGCAGCCGCGACGTTGTCGCCGCCGCGAACGAGCGGCGTAACGTTGTAGACGTTGTACCAAAGCGTCTTGTTGTAGTCGCCAAACGGCGCGGTCAGCAGGTCGCCAGATACAGGCTGTCCGTTGATGGAGTAGCGCCCGATCCCTAAGCCGCAGACGTAGAGCGTCGCCGACAAGATCTCGCCGTTGAGCGTAAACGTGCGCCGAAACATCGGGGAAGGATCATCAGTAGTATAAGCAGGATGGAAGGGTTTGGGTGATTGAATAAAGGGTACGTGCGTAAGCATGATCCACCTCATAACCAAAACCGCCCCGAATGGGGCGGTTGTATTGATGTTGCCTATGGTGTTTGGAAATTGATGCCGATCATCTTGAGGATGCCGGCCGCCTCGAGGAAGAGGACGAACGTGATAATCGGCGCGACCCACTGAAACAAAGAGCGCCCGCAAGCGAACGCTCTCCAATATCTCACGTAAAAACGCAAGATCTCTGTTGTGAATGCTAGGAAATTCATTGCTCAGAGAATTATACGTGATTGAGATATAGTTCAGTTATGCCATTTTCTTATCTATCATATGGCATATATTTGGATACGCCAAATTGAGAATTCGTATGCGGGACTCGAACCCGCCACCTATGGTTTAGCAAACCATCGCTCTATCCCGATGAGCTAATACGTGATGCAAACTACTTCATAATAATAACATAGTGTCTATCGTTTGTCAATATTTTTATAACATTTCTATATAAAATGTCAGTAATGCCGTACCACTTTTGCAGTTAGAACACAGACATTCTCCATCACCTTAATTTTAGCATTTTACACCAGTTCCTATTGTATCATAATTTTCTGATATGTGGTATAATAACGGTAAACTTATGTTATATACGGAGGTAGCAAATGCGATACACGACCTTGGGCCGTACAGGACTCAATGTAAGCCGCGTGGTATACGGCGGCATCATCAGCATGAACGAACAGCAGAAGGACAGCGATAACTATGTATCCTACGCCGTCGACAACGGCGTCAACTACTTCGATGTAGCGCCGACCTATGGCGATGCAGAGGTGCGACTTGGACAATCGATCGAGGCGTACCGCGATAAGATCTACCT
>CAYPOE010000173.1:0-5523 GCA_964412285.1 uncultured Eubacteriales bacterium
TGATGTTGTCGATGTTCTCGTGATAAACGGGCATACGCGAATAGTTGTTCTGGATGAACATGTCGCGGATCTGCTCGAGTGCATCCTCGTCCGAGATGGCCGTCACGTCGATGCGCGGCGTGAGTACGTCGGTAACTTCGATGTCGTTGAACTCGATCGCACTGCGAATGAGTTCGCCCTCCTGCTCGTCGATGCCGCCATCCTGTTCGGCCTCTTCGACGATCGTAATCAGTTCATCCTCGGTCACGGGCGAATCGTCGGACAACTTAAATATGCGTTCGAGCAACTGTTTCCACCACGTGAAGATGGCATTGAACGGCGTGAGCAAAAAGATGAGTATGCGAAGCAGCGGCGCACTGAACATCGCGAACCGTTCAGGCGCTTCTTTCGCCAAAGATTTGGGCGTGATCTCGCCGAATACGAGTACGAGCACGGTCATTACGACAGCCGATACCGTCACACCGTACTGTCCGAACAATCGCGTGAACAAGATGGTCGCGAGCGACGCGGCCATGATGTTGACGATGTTATTGCCTATTAATATAGTAGAGATGAGTTTGTCGTAGTGTTCGATTAGCGTCAGCACGAGCGCGGCTCGCTTGCTGCCGTTATTGTGCAGATGCTTGACGCGCGCGCGGTTAAGCGCCGAGTAAGCCGTTTCGGTCGCCGAGAAGTACGCCGAGACGATGATGAGTACAACGAGTGTTGCGATAAAAAAAACGATACTACCGTCGCTATCCATTGATAAAATAAGCCTCCATACACGCCACCCCACACCCGCCCCGTATGATCCACATGATCCACACGATATGTAAGCTCGTGGCGTGCGCTGTAACTATTATACATGAAATCCGCGCATATTACAACCCGCGTTTATGAACTTTACAAATCATTTACACGCGCATATCCGCGTTCTCTATCCATTATACGCCCGGCGTCGGCGCACTATGCGTTATTTGACACAGCAGCGCCAATTGTGGTATAATAAAAATAAAGGAGTATTATCGACATGTCTACGTTTCAGTCGTACCTTGACCAGCGGTTTACCGAGCACGACATGGGTCTGACCTTTGACGACGTGCTGCTCGTACCGCGACGTTCCGACGTATTGCCGAACGAGGTCAACATCGCCACCAAGCTGACAAAGGATATTGCACTCAATATCCCGCTCATGTCGGCGGCCATGGACACCGTTACAGAATCCGCAATGGCCATCGCGCTCGCGCGTGAAGGCGGCATCGGTATCATTCACAAGAACCTATCCATCGAGCTGCAAGCCGGCGAAGTGGATAAGGTAAAGCGCAGCGAACACGGCGTCATCATTGACCCGTTTTATTTATCGCCGCAGCATACGTTACTCGACGCCGACCGCCTCATGGGACGCTACAAGATCAGCGGTGTGCCCATCTGTGAGAACGGCAAACTCGTCGGCATCTTGACCAACCGCGACCTCCGGTTCCAGCGCGACTTCAATCGCCAGATTGGCGAAGTCATGACCAAGGAGAACCTCATCACCGCGGCTGAAGGTACGACGCTTGATGAAGCCGAAATTCTGCTGCAAAAGCACAAGATCGAGAAGCTGCCCATCGTCGACGCGAACGGCGCGCTCAAGGGGCTGATTACGATCAAAGACATCGAGAAAGCCATGTTGTATCCATCGAGTGCACGTGACGAATCGGGCAGACTGCTCGTCGGCGCCGCGATTGGATCATGGGGCGACTATATGGATCGCGCCAAGGCACTCGTCGATGCCAAAGTGGATGTGCTCTGCATCGATACCGCACACGGACATCAGACTGCCATCCTCGACGCGACAGCCAAGATCAAGGAGGCCTTCCCGCAGATCGGACTCATCGTCGGCAACATCACGACGGGCGAGGCTGCGAACGATCTGATTGAACGCGGCGCGGACTGCCTCAAGGTCGGTATCGGCCCAGGCTCGATCTGCACGACGCGCGTCGTCGCGGGCATCGGCGTGCCGCAGATCACGGCGATCTGCGACGTGGCGTCTGTCGCGAAAGAGAAGGGCACGCCGATCATCGCCGATGGCGGCATCAAGTATTCGGGCGACATCACCAAGGCCATCGCGGCCGGAGCCGACGTCGTCATGATGGGCAGTCTGCTCGCGGGCTGCGAAGAGTCGCCGGGCGAGAGCGAGGTCTACCAAGGCCGCCGCTTCAAGGTATTCCGCGGCATGGGCAGTCTCGGCGCAATGACCGACAACGCAGGCAGCCGCGACCGCTACTTCCAGCAGGATAAGCGCAAACTCGTACCCGAGGGCGTCGAAGGTCGCGTACCGTATAAGGGTGCGCTCAACGACACCGTGTATCAGCTCATCGGCGGACTCAAGGCCGGTATGTTCTACTGCGGTACGCCCGACATCCCTTCGCTCCAGCGCAACGGTCGTTTCATGCGCATATCGGGCGCGGCGCTGCGTGAGAGCCACCCGCACGACATCTATATCACTAAAGAATCGCCGAACTACTCAGTCAATCCGGAATAAGCATTCCGCGGCTTATCTCCGAATACGGGGGGTAAGCCGTTTTATGTTATATCTCTATGCTGTATGTCATTTGAGTTAGCGTTATTTGAAAGAGGCAGCATCCTACTCGCACCCATGGCAGGCATCACCGACCGGGCGTTCCGCGAAACCGTACGCGGCATATACTGCGACTATGCGTTTACCGAGATGATCAGCATCATGGGCATCCGCTACAACAACGCAAAGACGCTGCGGTACTTTGACAACGTCGCCAACGAGCCGAATGTCGGCGTGCAACTGTTCGGCTATGAACCCGACGCGCTGTATGACGCGTGCAAGTTCGCATTGCGCTTGGGCATCAAGCACATCGATCTCAATATGGGCTGCCCCGCACCCAAGATCACGCGTAACCACGAAGGCGGCGCGCTACTCAAGGCACCCGACGTCGCCGAAGCGCTGATCAAGGCTGCCGTCGCGAGCGGAGCCACCGTGTCAGTCAAGACGCGTTTGGGCTACAATACCAAGTGTACTGAAGCCATCAACCTATGCAACATTGCGAAAGAGTGCGGCGTAACGTTCGTGTCGCTGCACGGGCGCACGGTATCGCAAGGCTATCGCGGCACCGCGGACTACGACGCGATTGCCGAAGTCGTGCGTAACGTCGACCTACCCGTCGTCGGCAACGGCGACATACGTACGCGCGACGATTACCTGCGTATGATGGATACGGGCGCGTATGCTGTAATGGTCGGACGCGGCGCAATGCACGCGCCGTGGATCCTCGGCGAAGTCGCGGGGCATACGTATGACCTCGGGTATAAACGCGCGGCGGCGTATACGCATATTGCACTGCTGCACAAGTACAAACCCGATACCGCGTACAAAGAAGTCGAAAAGTTTCTGCGCGGATACAGAAAGATATTGTGAGTGAACAGGAGGATTCCCCATGGATTGGGTTTCTTTGCTCGGCGTATATCTTTACTCTACCATCGGCATACCCAATGCGCAATCTATGTCGCCGTTTGGGTTTTTTAGTAGCCGTCCAGGCAACTGGCTGTCAAACCTTCTGACGATCGCCATCATCGTCAGCGTCGCAGGCTCACTTGTATACTTCAAGGTCATCAAACGTTTCCGAAAGAGATAGGCATATGACGTCCATCGGAGGTGTGTTATGAGTAATCTGTTGATAGGGTTAGGTCTCGGTACAGGCAACACGTTTACACAAATCGGCGGGCTGATCTTTCTGATCATCGGACTGTGCGCCGCGATGTATTTCGGGGTCATCAAGCGCATCATTTTGAGGTTCAGCAAGAACGCAGACAAAGTCGAAGAAGATAAGACGACCACTGTTATACCTCCTCCCCCATTCGGAACGGCAGGGAGTCCAGGGCAGTTGGCTCGGTATCTCAAACAATCCAAACAAAAACAAGACGATTGATAAACAAACATCATGGATATCTACCACACGTTAGCCAATACCTTGTTCCCCAACGCCAAGGATATATCGCATTATAGGGAGATGTATCCGCCGCGCGATCTACCCGATGGCGCGATGGTCGTGCGGTTCGCGCCGAGTCCGACGGGATTCCTGCATCTCGGTACCGTTTACACCGCACTCATCAATCATACACTCGCCCGACAGAGTGGCGGCGTATTTGCGTTACGCATCGAAGATACCGACAAGAAGCGCGAAGTCGAAGGTGCGATCGACCTCATCGTCGATGGATTGCATCACTACGGCATATCGTGGGACGAAGGCATCGACATCGGCGGTGCGTACGCGCCATATCTCCAGAGCGACCGTGCGGAGATTTATCAGTCGTACGTCAAATGGATGGTGCAGCAGGGGAAGGCGTACCCGTGCTTTTGCTCCGAGGAGCAACTTGCGGCGCAGAGTGAGCGGCAGTCGGCCGCCAAGATCACGCCGGGATACTACGGCGCATACGCGCCGTGCGCCCGACTCACGCCTGAAGAGTGCATCGAGCGCGTGCAGCGCGGCGAGCCGTATGTCGTACGCTACCGCAGTATGGGCGACGAGAACAAGCGCATCACGTGCAACGACGTTGTACGCGGCGACATCAGTATGCCCGAGAATATGCTGCACGTCGTGCTGCTCAAACAGGACGGTATCCCTACGTACCACTTCGCCCATGTCGTGGACGACTATCTGATGGGTACGACGTTGGTCGTACGCGGCGACGAGTGGCTCGCGACGTTCCCGATCCACTTGCAGCTGTTCGAGGCGACAGGCTTCCCGCTGCCTAAGTATCTGCACGTCGCGCCCATGATGAAGAGAGAGGGCAACACGATCCGCAAGCTCAGCAAGCGCAAGGATCCCGAGTTGGCCGTCACGTACTACATGGAGCAGGGATTCCCGACCGACGCAGTCATCGAGTACATGCTGACGTTGCAGAACTCGAACTACGAGCTGTGGCGCAAGGCCAATCCTATGGTATCGTATACCGAGTTCCCGTACTCGCTCGACAAGATGAGCGGGAGTGGGCCGCAGTTCGACATCGATAAGCTGACCGACATCAGCAAGAACATCATCTCGACCTACACGGCCGAGCGTGTGTACGACGAAGTGTACGAATGGGCAAAAGTCTACGATGCGGCACTCTGCGATATTCTGCATGATCGCGACAAGGCTCTGGCAATACTATCCATAGGTCGCGGCGGCGATAAGCCACGCAAGGACATTGCCAAATGGAGCGATGTACGGGGATATATCTCGATCTTCTACCCCGAACTCTATGATACGTTGCCCCACGATCCTGATGCGGATGCGTCGTTGATGGGTAAAGTCTGCCGCATGTACTTGGATTCGTACGATGCGAGCGACGACCGTACCGCGTGGTTTGATAAGGTCAAAGCCATCGCCGCAGAGTTAGGCTACGCGCCCGACGTCAAGACGTATAAGAAGAATCCTGACCAATATCCCGGACACGTCGGCGATATATCGATGTACTTGCGCATCGCTATGACCAAGCGTCGCAATACGCCGGATTTGTACGATATTATCGGCGTCATTGGATATGACG
>CAYPOE010000174.1:0-5519 GCA_964412285.1 uncultured Eubacteriales bacterium
AGATCACGGATCTGATCACCGAGATCGAAATGCTCAAGCAAAGGCTCGCCGAACTCGAGCAAATCGACGCCCAACTCTACGGCAAAGCGCTATGTTGCGACTGCAAGAGCAAATTGCCGCCTGACGCGATCTATTGTCCGATCTGCGGCAAGAAGGCTATATAATTTCGATGCTTGGATAAATAAGGGTTGAGCAATAGACTTAACCCTTATTTTGTTTGCCTGAAATCTCAGTCACATCGATGCGCAACACGCATACGTTCGGCGTATCGTGTATGTCGCCCTCCACGCCGTAGCGCCGCGAGATGCGCGTCAGCGCGTCCACGCGTTCAGTCGCATCGGTGACGAAGCAGACATCGCCGTAGCCTATGACGCTCCGATACAGCGTCGTCGTGTTGATCGCTTCTTTCCCATGCTTGATCGCGACCAACTCATCGAGTTCCACACATACGCGCGGATTGCGACGCAGCAGCGTGAGTTTCCTGCCCTCGTTGGCGCAGTGTACATAGAACGTCAGCCGCCCATCCCCGTCATCGTATACGCAACCAAAGTTGACAGGCACGATATACGGCGCATGATACGCGCCCTCGTCCGACATGCCCATACGCAGCACGTCGCATGTCTGCACAAACGCAACGATCTCTTCGAGCGTCATCGCACAGTCGGCGCGACGCATATCCGTCATGATGTTCATTCACCTAACCTCCAGTCTATGGCTTGATAGCCGCACTGCTCCAAAAATGCATTGGCCGCTGTGAAATGTCCGCAGCCGAAGAATCCATTGTACGCGGACAGTGGACTCGGGTGGGCGCACTGCAACACGCGGTGGCGCGTACCGTCGATCAACGCGGCTTTGGCCTTGGCATTGTTGCCCCAGAGTAGAAAGCACATCGGTTGCTCGCGCTGATTCAGCAGTTCGATGATGCGATCCGTGAGCGGTTCCCAACCCATGCCGCGGTGACTGTTGGCCTGCCCTGCGCGTACGGTTAGGCAGGTGTTGAGCAGCAATACGCCGCGCTGTGCCCATGCCGTGAGGTCGCCGTGATCGGGTATGGGCATCCCGAGTTCGTCGTTGAGTTCTTTGAAGATGTTGACGAGCGACGGCGGGGGCGGCGTCGGATGCTTGACCGAGAAGCACAGGCCGTGCGCCTGATTGGGGCCATGGTACGGATCCTGCCCGAGTATCACGACGCGCACGTCCTCGTACGGCGTGAACCGCAGTGCGTTCCATATGTCGTGCATAGGCGGGTAGATCGTACGGTGCGCATACTCGTCTTTGAGGAACGCGCGGAGCTTTTGATAATACGGCTGCGCGAATGCGTCAGATAACAACGCGTCCCAGCTGTTGCCGATGGATACGCCCATGTTTTGACTCCTTTGTAAATAGTTCCTTACGTATATGATTATAACAGATCAAACGTATGATGTACAGTCGTATTGATAGGAGCTTGGATATATTGTATAGATACTTTTATATTGATATAAATATATCGATATAATTTTACCGTATACATATTTTGGCCCATATGCTACAATATAGACAGTAAGAGAGTTATACGAGGACATTATGGCAAACATATCTGTACAGACACTCAAACGATTGCCGATGTATCTGCATTACCTCAAGTCACTCGACGCATCCTCTGTCACAAGTATATCCGCTACCTGCATCGCAGATGCACTTGGGTGCGGCGACGTGCAGGTGCGCAAGGACTTGGCTACGGTATGTTCGTCAGGCAAGCCCAAGACAGGGTACGCATTGTGTACGCTCATCGCCGACCTCGAGGACTTCCTCGGCTACAACGACGCGACCGACGCGGTACTCGTTGGCGCGGGACGGTTGGGCATGGCGCTGCTCGAGTATGGCGGATTCGCCGACTACGGCCTACGCATACGCCACGCGTTCGATACCAATGTGCATCGCATCGATGGCATACACGTACTGCCCATATCGAGGTTGCCCGACATATGCCAAGAGTATGCGATACACATCGGCATCATCACGGTACCTGCCGAACACGCGCAATCCGTATGCGACACGCTCGTACACAACGGCATCACGGCGATCTGGAACTTCGCGCCGACGCACCTCGCCGTACCCGACGGCGTACTCGTACAGCACGAGAACATGGCGTCGTCGCTGGCGCTGTTGTCGCGACATCTGCGCGATGAGTCAACAACCTTGGAGTAAAGGAGCCCATATCCATATGAGAGAGTATAAACCCATTGTGATAGATACAGTAGAAGCCTTGAATGCGGCGATCGACCAAGTACGCGCCGCACAGCGCGAATACGCGTCGTATTCGCAGAAAAAAGTCGACGCCATCTTCAAAGCCGCCGCGATGGCCGCCAACAAGGCGCGTATCCCACTCGCCAAGATGGCTGTCGCCGAAACAGGCATGGGCGTGGTCGAAGACAAAGTCATCAAGAACAACTACGCGGCCGAGTACATCTACAACACGTACAAGGATACGCCGACCTGCGGCATCATCGAACGCGATCCCGTCTACGGCGTGACCAAAATCGCAGAACCCGTCGGCGTGATTGCCGCCGTCATCCCCACGACCAATCCTACCTCCACCGCCATCTTCAAGACGCTGCTCGCGCTCAAGACGCGCAACGGCATCCTGATCAGCCCCCACCCGCGCGCCAAGAACTGTACAGCCGAAGCCGCGCGCATCGTACTCGAGGCCGCCGTCAAAGCCGGTGCGCCGAAGGGACTCATCAACTGGATCGCCGTACCGTCGCTGGAGATGTCCAACACGGTCATGAAAGAGGCCGACCTGATTCTCGCGACCGGCGGCCCGGGTATGGTCAAGGCCGCGTACTCGTCGGGTAAACCCGCGATCGGTGTCGGCGCGGGCAACGTACCCGCAATCGTCGATGACAGTGCCGATGTGAAACTCGCGGTCAACTCCATCATCCTGTCCAAGACGTTCGACAACGGCATGATCTGCGCATCCGAGCAATCTGTGATTGCCACGCCCAAAGTATACGACGCAGTCAAAGCTGAATTTATCAAGCGCAACTGCTACTTTCTAAAGGCCGACGAAATCGAAAAAGTCCGCAAGACGATCATCATCAACGGCGCACTCAATGCCAAGATCGTGGGACAGACTGCGTGCAAGATCGCCGAACTGTCGGGTGTTACGGTACCCGCCGGTACCAAGATCCTGATCGGTGAAGTCGAGTCCGTCGAGATCACCGAAGAGTTCGCGCACGAGAAGCTGTCGCCCGTACTCGCGATGTACCGTGCGTCGGACTTCAACGATGCGATGAACAAAGCCGAGCAGCTCATCAAGGACGGCGGTATGGGTCATACTGCATCGGTCTACCTCGATACGCAAGCCTACCGCGACAAGCTCGAAGCGTTCGCACACCGTATGCCGACCTGCCGCATCGTCGCGAATACCCCGTCGTCGCACGGCGGCATCGGCGACCTCTACAACTTCAAGCTCGCACCGTCGCTGACACTGGGTTGCGGCTCCTGGGGCGGCAACTCGGTATCCGAGAATGTCGGCGTCAAGCATCTGCTCAACATCAAGTTCGTTGCCGAGAGGAGAGAAAATATGCTGTGGTTCCGTACGCCGCCCAAGGTCTACATCAAGAAGGACTGTCTGCCTGTGGCGCTCAACGAATTAGGCAGCGTACTCGGCAAGAAGAAAGTCTTTATCGTCACAGACAAGTTCCTGTACGAGAATGGCTATACCAAGCGCGTTACAGATCAACTCGACGAGATGGGCATCGCCCACGCGACATTCTGGAATGTCACACCCGACCCGACGCTCGCTTGCGCCAAAGAAGGTCTCGCGCAGATGAACGCATTTGCACCCGACTGCATCATCGCACTCGGCGGCGGATCGCCGATCGACGCGGCCAAGATCATGTGGGTTCTGTACGAGCATCCCGAGGTCGACTTCATGGATCTGGCCATGCGTTTCATGGACATCCGCAAGCGCATCTACCCGTTCCCCAAGATGGGTGAGAAGGCGTACTTCGTCGCAATCCCCACATCGGCCGGCACAGGCTCCGAAGTCACGCCGTTCGCGGTCATCACGGACGAAGTCACGGGTACCAAGTATCCGCTCGCTGATTACGAGATCATGCCACACATGGCGATTGTCGACGCAGGACTCATGCTCGACATGCCCAAGGGTCTGACCAGCGCGTCGGGCATCGACGCCATGACCCATGCGATCGAAGCCTACGCGTCGATGTTGGCGACCGAGTTCACCGACGGATTGGCACTCAAAGCGCTCAAGATCATCTTCGAGTACCTACCGCGCGCATACGACAACGGTGCATCCGATGTGGCCGCACGCGAGAAGATGGCACACGCATCCACAATGGCGGGTATGGCGTTCGCCAACGCGTTCCTCGGCATCTGCCACTCCATGGCGCACAAACTCGGCGCATTCCACCACCTACCGCACGGCGTCGCCAACGCGCTCATGATCAACGAAGTCATCAAATACAACGCCGATGAAGCTCCGACCAAGATGGGCGCGTTCTCGCAGTACGATCATCCGCACACGCTCGCGCGGTACGCTGAAATCGCCGATTATCTCGGACTCGGTGGCAAGACGGATGCAGATAAGTTGAACAATCTGATCAGCAAGATCAACGAGCTAAAGGCGCACGTGGGCATCAAGCCGTGCATCAAGGATTACGGCGTCGATGAGAAGGCGTTCCTCGACAAACTCGACGAGATGACCGAACAGGCGTTCGACGACCAATGCACGGGCGCGAACCCGCGTTACCCGCTCATGAGCGAGATGAAGCAGTTGTACTTGAACGCATACTACGGCGCGTAGGAGGCCATTATGAAATTAGATAACGTAATATCGGTACGCGTAGGCAAGACGATTTATCGCGACGGCGACTACGTGATCAAAGTATTCGACAAGTCGTACCCCAAGTCAGATATCCTCAACGAGGCGTTGAATCAGGCGCGCGTCGAGGAAACAGGATTGCCCGTACCCAAGTTGATCGAGGTCACGAGCTTCGACGGACAGTGGGCGATCGTCAACGAGTACATCGAGGGCAAGACGCTGTCCGAACTCATGAAAGAGGATCCGTCGCACGAGGACGAATACCTCGAGCGATTCGTGAACTTGCAGCTGCTCGTACACGGCAAGACCGCGCCGCTGCTGAGTAAGTTGCGTGATAAGATGAATCGTAAGATCAGTGCGACGACACTCGATGCAACGACCCGCTATGAGCTGCACCAGATTCTCGAAGGTATGCCGCGTCACAACAAGTTGTGCCACGGCGACTTCAACCCGTCCAACATCATCTGCGCGCCTGACGGCGTCGACTACATCATCGACTGGTCGCACGCCACGCAGGGCAATGCGTCAGCCGATACCGCGCGCACGTACCTGTTGTTCAACCTGTTGGATCAGAAAGAATTGGCCGAGAAGTATATCAACCTGTTCTGCAAGAAGTCCGATACGGCGAAGCAGTACGTGCAGAAGTGGATCCCCATCGTCGCCGCATCACAGAGCGTCAAGGGTAAAC
>CAYPOE010000175.1:0-5504 GCA_964412285.1 uncultured Eubacteriales bacterium
GGGCCGATGAACATGACGTTGGACTTTTGCAGCTCAACGTCGCTGTTGTCGGGGTCGATGGCGCTCACGCGCTTGTAATGGTTATATACGGCGACGGACAGCGTACGCTTGGCGCGCTCTTGTCCCACGATGTACTCGTCGAGGATCGCCTTGATCTCGGACGGGCGCGGAACCTCGATCGTCGCGGTATACGACGACGTCAGGGTCTCTTCATCCGTAACAATTTCGTAACACAGCTCAATACATTCGCAGCAGATGTACACGCCGGGTCCGGCGACGATGCGTCGCACCTGTTCGTGACTCTTACCGCAAAAGGAGCAGCGGCATTGCTTCTGATCTTTGTCGTTCTTGCTCATAATCACCTCTTTCATCAGCGATGCGCAGATAGCGGCGCGCGCTGCCTGCATGATGAAGGCTAATTGCGGTTATAGATTACTTTATCGATGATGCCGTAGTCCTTGGCTTCTTCGGCGGACAGGAAGTAGTCGCGCTCGGTATCGCGCTCAATGACCTCGTACGGCTTGCCCGTCGCGTCGGACAGGATCTTATTGATCTGCTCGCGCATTCTGATGATGCGTTCGGCGTGGATCTTGATCTCGGTCGCCTGACCGCGTGTACCGCCGGCGGGCTGGTGGATCATGACCTCGCTGTTGGGCAGTGCAAAACGCTTGCCTTTGGTGCCGGCTGCCAACAGGAACGCGCCCATACTCGCGGCCATGCCGATGCAGATCGTGCATACGTCGCACTTGATATACTTCATCGTGTCGTAGATCGCGAAACCCGACGTGATCGAACCGCCCGGGCTGTTGATGTAGAACGAGATGTCCTTGTCCGGCGACTCGCTCTCGAGGAAGATCATCTGCGCGACGATCAGGCTCGCCGTCACGTCGTTGACCTCATCGCTGAGCATGATGATGCGATCCTTGAGCAGACGCGAGTATATATCGTATGACCGCTCACCGCGGTTGGTTTGTTCTACGACTACGGGGACTAAACTCATAAAATACCTCCCTTACCGATCTTGAATATATAAAATATACGGAATGTTACTCTATTATATAGCGATTACTCCGCGATGGGTTCGCTTGCGTCAGGCAACGCTACGGCACTCTCCGTCATCAGATCGATGGCGCGGCGCATACGCAGCTGATCGCGCACCTCGTCGGCGGGGATAAACGTCTTGAGGCGGTCGACAGGGATACTGCGATCGGTTGACATCTTGTCGTACTCGGCGTTGACGTCTTCGTCGCTGATCTCGATGGCGGCGTCCTTGGACACGGCCTCAATCACGAGCTGGTACTTGACGCTCTCTTTTGCGTTGTCAAACGAGTTGGCGCGGAACTCGGACTCGGTCGTGCCATAGATCTCAAACATACGCGCCGGATCAATGCCATACTGCATCAGCGACCGTGAACGACGCTGGATCTCGGACGTGATCTCGTTCTGCACCATCACGTCGGGGATGTCGACTGTCGCGTTGTCGGATACGACGCGCAACACGTTGTCGGTGAATTGCGACTGTGCGCGCTCTTTATTCTCGTTGTAGAGACGTTCGCGGATGCTCACTTTGTACTCTTCAAGTGTGTCGAACTCGGACACGTCCTTGGCGAACTCGTCGTCGAGCGGCGACAGCTCCTTGCGCTTAATGCCGAGGATCGTGATCGTGAACTCGGCAGCCTTGCCCGCCAGATCCTGCGCACCGTAGTCCTCGGGGAACGTGACGTTGATCGCAAACGACTCATCTAAGTTATGCCCAACAATCTGCTCCTCAAACCCAGGGATCATACGACCTGCACCCAATTCGATGGTCATGCCGTCGCTCGTACCGCCCTCGAACTCCACGCCGTCAATGCGCCCGACATAGCTGACATGGACGGAATCGCCGTTCTCGCACGCACCCTCGGTGACGTCGATGAGTCGCGCACTCGAATCCTGCTTGCGCTTGAGTTCGTTCAAGATGTCGTCATCGGTGACGTGGTACTCAGGCTTGACCGCCGATACGCCCTTGTACGCGCCGAGTGCAACCTCAGGCTTGACTGTAACCTTAAATGACAGAATCAATGGGCGTTCGTCGATCTGATCGATGTCGACGTCGGGCTGCGCAACGGGTTCCAATTTCAGCTCCTTGACGGCGGCTTCGTACATGTTGGGTATGATGGCGTCGAGTGCGTCCTCGTAGAAGACGTTCTCGCCGTAGTAACGCTCGATGATCTTGCGCGGGGCTTTGCCATTGCGGAAGCCCGGTATATTGATTTTACCGCGGTTCTTGCGATACGCGGTTTCGATGGCTTTATCGAACTCCGCGTCCGGCGCCGTTACCTTAAATGTTACCTCGTGTTGTTCCTTGTTGATAAACTGGACCGTCATGTGATTCTCCGATTCTCCTATGGAAGTATGTGAGGCGACAGGATGCCCTCGACCCGTCTGGACAAGAGAATCCTGCTGCTGCCTTATGTTATACAGCTATTATTGCCATATATTATATCATAATTGCGCATAAACAGGAAGTTATTTCAATATATTCGTGTACTATCACAGATTCTATGATATACATGGCTAATATTTATTCATAAAGTAAACGTGGCTTAAACCCTAAATAGTCAGCCGATACAAACGTATAGCGGATGTCGCCGCCGCGCTCGACGGCATATGCGCCGCCCTTGGAATGCAGGTGGCCGAATATGCAGTCATTAACAGTATATGCGTTCATGAGCGCGATGAACTTCTCATTGGGCGGGTAGTGCAGCGCGACGAGCAGTCGCGCGTAATCGCGTGATACCGCGTCCTTCAACGCCATCTCGAGCCGTATGGTCTCACGATTGTACATGCGCGCGTCGGTATCGTCGTCGGCCGTCGACTGCCAGCCGCGCGTCGCGCAGATCGCGATGTCGCGATACATATAGACGTCATTCTGCAAAAACGTCATACGCGTAAAGCCATGCCGCGCCACGAAGTCGTAGAGCTTCTGTTTGGTCGTCCACCAGTAATCGTGGTTGCCCTTGCTGATCAGCTTGTGTCCGGGCAGCGCATCAAGGTACGCAAAATCGGCGTACGCATTGTCAAGATACGTCGCCCACGAGATGTCACCATTGAGTATGACGCAGTCGTCGTCGGTGACGAGCTGTCGCCACTGTTCTGCCAGCCGCTCCATGTAGTTTTGCCACTTGTTGCCAAATACGTGCATGGGCTTGTCCGCGCTCAGACAGAGGTGTAGATCAGAGATTGCGTACAACGCCATATCTATTTTATCATCTATTCTATATCAGATTTATCATCTATTTTATATCAGAAACAATGCGTCCGACGTAAGCCGGAACATCATCATAATGCAAGCGCGTGTCAAACCGCCGCGGCTGATCCCACACATCACTGAGTACCGACGGCGCGCGGCCGGCCACACCCGCCAACGTATCCATGTTGTGCCGCTCATCCTCGGATACAGGCAATCCCAACGCCGACAATACGCTACTGCAAAACTTGAACGGACTCGCCGTCGATGCAACGATGGCCGTACGATTGTCGCCGGTCTGCGTGCGATACTGTTTCAATGCGTGGATACCGACGGCCGTATGCGGGTCGCTGCAATACCCGTAGGCTTGATGGGTTTCGCGGATCGCGCGTGCCGTATCGTCCTCTGACGCGTAGCCGCCCCAGATCATCTCACGCATACGCGCGCACATATCGTCGGTGATGCGGTACTGTCGATCGGTCGACAACGCCGCCATGCAATGCTTGACGATCTCGGGATCATTGCCTGATATATGGAATAGAAAGCGCTCGAGATTGCTCGATACAAGTATGTCCATCGATGGCGACGCAGTGTTATAGAACGCGCGGTTGGCATTGTAACAGCCTGTGTCGATGAACTCCGTAAGTACGTTGTTACTGTTGGACGCGCAGATCAGTTTCGCAATGGGCAGACCCATGCGCTTGGCGTAGTACGCCGCGAGGATGTTGCCGAAGTTGCCTGTCGGTACGACGACGTTGACGGCCTCGTCACGGCCGATGCGACCGCTATCTACGAGTTGCCGATACGCGGCGTAGTAGTAGGTGATCTGCGGCACGAGCCGTCCCCAGTTGATTGAATTGGCCGACGACAGCATAACCTTGTCGCTTTCGCCGCGTGCGGCGAAGACCTGCTTGACCGCGCGTTGACAGTCGTCGAAGTTCCCTGCCACGGCCGCGACATGTACGTTATCGCCCGCCTGCGTTTCCATTTGGAGACGCTGCACGGTACTCACGCCGTCTTGTGGGTAGAACACGCAGATGTGCGTACCCGGGCGATCGGCGAATCCGCAGAGTGCAGCCTTGCCCGTATCGCCCGACGTCGCGACGAGGATGAGGATGTCGCGGTCGACGCCGTACTGTCGCGCCGACGCCGTCATGAGCTGCGGCAACAGTTGCAGCGCGACGTCCTTGAACGCGGCCGACGGCCCGTGGAACAGCTCGAGTATCTGCGTGTCGGCTGACAACGTATGCACGGGTGTAACGGCGGCCTGCCTGAACGTATTGCCGTACGCGACGGATAGGCAATGGCGCAATTCGTCGGGCGCTAGGTCGGTGGCGAGGTACGGCGATATGACGTCGTACGCGAGCGACAGGTAGTCGTACGGCGCATCGTAGGATGGCCTCAACGACGGTATGCGATCGGGCACGAATAGGCCGCCGTCTGCGCAAAGCCCCTGTACGATCGCGCCGCACGATGTGGTCTGTAGATCTGTATTGAGTGTTCCAATATAGTTCATAGGGCAGACCTCCGCTTGTGATATATGACTACAGCCACCGATAACGGCGGCTGTAGTGTCGGTCTATAACTCTACTCCGTGCAATACTTCAGCGCATTCTCCGGCATAGATGCGCGGTCTACCGAAATGGTGATCGTGATGTTGATGTTGTAACGTTTGAGCAAGCGCTCCATATAGTAGATGAAATCACCGAACTGTTCGATGTCGGGATTGACAACCTTCGTCATGCTCTCGATAAAGATGTGCGATATATCAAAATCCTCGGATAGTATGCCGCAGATAAAGCCATAGAACGCACTGTAGCTGTCGATGTCGAACTCTTCAATGTCGATGAGGCGGATGGAATGGTCGAGGTCGAACTGTAGGCGCTTGCCTCTTACGATGCACACAACGTTACCCTTATCCGTAGCCGCAACGCCGTTGATGGTGTCGATCAACCGCTTGGTCTTACCTGTGCCTTTCGCACCGATGATGATGTTAATCATGAGAATCAATCCTCCGAGATATATGCAATGCTCCACCTGTGATCATTATATAAATGATAGCGATACAAGCGAATGATATTTTTTATTAAATTCTGTCGCTGAGCGCGTCGCGCTGCTGTTCGTAGCCGGGCTTACCGAGCAATGCGAACATATTGACCTTATAATCCTCGACGCCGGGCTGATTGAACGGATTGATTCCCAGCATGTAACCGCTGATGCCGCAAGCCTTCTCAAAGAAATAGATCATATGTCCGAACGTCTTGGCGCTCGTATC
>CAYPOE010000176.1:0-5488 GCA_964412285.1 uncultured Eubacteriales bacterium
CGCGCTGTCGGGTACGCGCCCGGTCGAGACCATCCTCAGCGGCCCCGCCGCGAGCGTGATCGGCGGACGGAGATTGGCGCACTGTGCCGACTGTCTGATCGTCGACATGGGCGGTACGACGACGGACATCTCGATCGTCAAGGATCACGCGCCCGTCATGTCGGGCGGAATCCGCATCGGCGGTTGGCGCACGCAGGTCAGCGGCGTGTACATGGATACGTTCGGACTCGGCGGCGACAGCGTCATCAACGTGACGAACCAGCGGCTCGTACTCGGCACGCGCCGCGCACAACCGCTCTGCGTCGCCGCGACGCAGTGGCCGCAGATCAAGACCGCGTTGCGGCGACTGCTCGACGAGGATCGTACGCACACACATCCGCTGCACGAGTTCCTGTACCTCGCGCGCGAACCCGGCGACCTGTCGCGCTACACCGAGCAAGAAGGCAAGATCATCGGGGCATTGCGGAACGGCCCCCTCATGTTGGGACACGCGCACGAAATGCGGCTCGACCTCTACGACCTCAAGACCGAGCGGCTCGAGAACGAGGGCGTCATCATGCGTTGCGGACTCACGCCGACCGACTTCATGCACATCAAAGGCGACTTCGCGCGCTACGATACCGACGCGTCGCGGTTGGCCGCGCAGTACTTCCTGCGCTGTATGCCGCAGTACAATGACGACATGGACACACTCGTGCGCGACGTGTACGACGCGGTTGAACACAAACTCTACCACAACCTCGTACGCGTGTTGCTATCGCATAGGTATCCCAAGATGTACGATAACGGTTTCGATGAGCAGACCGCGCACCTCGTATCCGAGAGTTGGAAGCAGTACAAGTCGGGCGGCGAACCATTCCTCACGTTTGGCTTCAATACCGTAGCGGCGTTGGTCGGCATCGGCGCGCCGACGCATGTGTTCTTGCCCGACGTAGCCAAGGCATTGGGTGCGCAGTGCGTGATTCCGGAGTACGCGGGCGTAGCCAACGCCGTGGGCGCGGCGGTCGCCGACATCTCCACGACCGCGACGGTCGAGATCGCGCCAGAGTATACGCCCAACGGCATATCGGGTTACACGGTCTACGCGCACGGCGGCAACACGTTGTACAAAGCGTTCGACGACGCCGTCGAAGCGGCCAAAACCGCCGCGGCCGACGAGGCGACTGCCGAAGCGCGGCGGCGCGGCGCATTGGGCGAACTCCGCGTGGATACGCTGCTGTCGTCACACGTTGCACAGGCCAAGGACGGCCAATCCATCGACTTGGGTACGCGCGTCATCGCGACGGCCACGGGGCGCATCTCGTAATCTGCTTTACGCAGACTCCATGCGATGTACGCGTGAGGCGCATCTCGCCCGATTGCCCGATTGAATCAGAGCGGCAGCATGACTTCGGTCGCGAAGATGCCGGGTTCAGACTGTCGGTTGACATAACCCCCGTACTTCTCGGCGATCTTGTCGACGCGCATGAGTCCGAAGCCGTGCGTGCCGCCCTTAGTCGTGGCGTAGCGGTTGCCGCTCTTGACGACGGCGTCGGCGGCGTTGCTGATGCTCATATAGAGCTGCCCCTTGAGTATGCCGATGTAGACGCGGATGAAGCGGCCGTCCACGTCGCTGATCTTGACGCAGGCTTCGATTGCGTTGTCGAGCAGATTGCCGATGATCACGCAGAGGTCGACCTCGGATATGCCCAATGCGCGCGGCACCGTCGCCTTGACCGTGACGTCGATCTGCTTGGATGCGGCGAGCGACAGTTTGCTGCCGAGGATCGCGTCAACCATGACGTTGCCCGTCTTGACAATCGTGTCCACGCCGTCGAGATCGGCGTCGAGCGTGTCGAGGTACGCGGCAATCGCGTCGTATTGCCCGAGGAATACATGTGCCTTGAGCGTCTGGATGTGGTTGTGGTAATCATGCCGCCAACCGCGCATCTGGCGATAGATGTTCTCGACTTCGTCGATGTGTCGCTCCATCACATCCTGCTGGAATCCCGCGATGCGGCGGTCGATGAACGGCGCGAGCAGCCACGATAGCAAACTCATTCGGATTCCCCTCTGTAATAGCGTATGAACGCGTCGTTGACGGGCTTGTACAGCCGGCGCGACAGCCGCACATGTACGCCGTTGTCGAGGATCACGTCGGTCTTGGTGATGCGGTGGATGTGCCGTATGCCGACGATGTACGAGCGGTGGCAGCGTACGAACGCGCGCATGTCGAGCGCATCGGCGACTGCGCCGATGCCTGTACGCGCGTCGTACCGTTGCCCTGCGGCGTAGACGGCCGTCGTATGCGCGAACGCCTCGACATACAAAACAGACGGCTGCGGTATGCGCATGTAGCCGTCATCAGTTTCGATGAGCAACACAGGCACGGCCTGTGTCATGCGCGCGTAGGCCTTGTCGAGTACGGCACAGAGCTTGTCGGGATGCACGGGTTTCACAAGATAGTGCAATGCATCGACTTCATACCCTTCGGCGATGTAGTCGGGCAGTCCCGTGATGAACACGAGTTGCGACGCGTCGCCGCGCTGTCGCAGCGACTTGGCCAACGTCACACCGTCCATGCCGCGCATCTGTATGTCGAGCAGCATGACGTCGTACGCCGTGTCATCGTACGCGAACAGCAACGCTTCGGCGCTCGCGAACGCGCGGATGTCGGGCGACAGATCGCGCCTGACTGCCCACGCGCGCACGAGCGCCGTCATGTAGTCTACTTCCGCCTGCTCGTCGTCGCAGACGGCAATCCGTATACGCATAACCCTATCGCATTAGATCTCGCCGTTGGCTTCGAGTGCCTTGAGGTTGTCGATGCACATGCCCAACCCCTCGAATCCGGGGAACAGCTTCTCGGCCTCGTACTCGACGATGTACCAGTCGGTACCGCCGACCGTACGGCACAGCGTCATGAAGTCCCGCCACGGCACGTCGTCCTCACCGATGATGCACTCGAATCCGCGATCGCGGTTGACCGCGCCCTTGTGTACGCTGTATGGCTTGAGGTGTACGGTACCCAAGCGATTCGGATAGCGGCGTATGATCGACAGGATGCCGTAGCCGAGCGCACTGTACGCGTTGCCGTTGTCGAGCTGCACGATGACGTCGTCACAGGTGTTGTCGAAGAACACCGTCAGCGGACACTCGTCGGTACCCTCGAAGAATTTGAGTTCGGCGTTGTGGTTGTGGTAGCCGAGCTTCATGCCGTGCGGCGCGAGTTTCTGTGCGAGCGCGTTGAAGAGCTTCGCCGTCTCGAGTACGGCTTCTTTGGTATCGAGCATACCGCCGGGCAGTCCGGGGATGATGACGTTGGTGTTGCCGACTGTCTTGAAGTACTCGACCGTCGCGTCAAACGTGTCGTCCTGCACGTACGCCCACGGCGTGTGCCAACCGCATACGGCTAATCCGGTCTGCGCGAGCGCGTCTTTGACTTCGGCGGCCGTATACTGGAACTCACCTGCAAACTCCACGCCGTCGTAGCCGAGATCCTTGACCTTTTGCAGTGAACCCGTCAGATCTTTGGCCACGTCGTGGCGCACCGAGTATAGCTCGACTGCATACTTATATTTGCCCATAATCTGCCTCCTACTATTGGGATACATCATTATACCCCAACGGATCGAAATACGCAACAGGTTATTGCCAGTCTTTACATACGTCGACCCACGCGACGCGATTCGAGTACCGCTCGAGTTCGCCGATCGTGCGTTCGACCGTCACGCTCGACACGTCGAATTCGAGTATGCGATGTTCCATGTCATATTGCCGAGAGTATGCCCTCGCCACATCAATGGCCATGCGTTTCCTCCGAACTGTAACGATCTACTTGCGTTTAGTATAGCCTGACTGTACGGCGTTTTCAAGCCGCGCATCAAGCGACGGCGCTGAGATCTTTTCGATCAAAGCTCCAGAGCGTACCCGCGAGCAGTGCGAGCGACAGTCCCACGCACAGCGCGGCATACACGGGATCGAGCCGCCCCGACAGCAGATCGGCGGGCAAGAAGTACTTGAACGGCGACAGCAGTTGGAGCAGACCGCCGTTCTCGAGCATGTCGTAGACCATGCCGAGTATGAATGCCATGAGGAAACATAGGTTGCCGTAGAATCCGCCGCGATCGGCGCGGCGCGCAATCGCCGATAAAAACGCCGATAGTGCGAAGAATACGCCGCCTACCAAGAACAGCGCGACGGTGAACAGCAGCATCTCGACATGGAGGTTCTCCGACAGACCCAGCGTCGCGACCGCCCCGACCGAGAACGCGTAATTGAGTGCGCTGAACGCGATCAGGTAGAGGAATCCCGCCGCCAGCTTCATGAGCAAGATGTAGCTGCGCGAACGCGGCTTGGTGAAGATGAACTCGTAAGTCTTATCTGTGGCCTCGCGACTCACAGCGTTGCCGCCGAGGTGTATGCCGTAGATCGATATGCAGATCAGCGCAAAGTATGCGAGTACGGCATAGTAGCCGCCGAGCGTACCGATGTCGATGCCCACGACGCCGAGTACGGCCTGTACGACGCGCGGAAACTGCGCGAGCAGTTCGTTGACCGACACGCCGCCCGCCTCGATGCCCGTATACTTGGTCATGCCTGCAAATACCAATACGAACAGCCCCAGCGTCCAAAAGAGGAACGGTTTGAGTCCCGCCCGTAGTTCTCGTTTCAAGATATGCATGTGTGCCTCCCTACACCGCGTGTACGTCGCTGTCGCGAAACCGCGCCCACGCCACCGATGCACATATGACTATGACCGCCGCGCCCGTCAGCGCGTACGGCCACTCGTAGCCGCCGCCGCTAAACACGGCGGTCGGGTCGAAGTACTTGAGCGGCGCGATGAACCGCACGGCCTCTTCTTCCAATATATTCACGAGCGCCGACAGGATAAATCCCGCGAAACCAAACGCCGTCGCGGCGCCTGATACCGAGCGCACGCGCTTGGACAGCGTTGCGTACACGATCGCCGCCGCGTAGAACACGAGCTGCGTCAGCAGCAGCGACAGTGCGGCTGCGAACATGTCGCCGCCCGATACGCCATTGGCCGTGCCGACGAGCGTCGCCGCTATGATATAGATTGCGTTGGTCGCGGCCAGCACGGTGAGACCACCCAGCAGTTTGGCGGTGAAGATGGTCTCGCGCGACACGGGCTTGGTCAGCAGGAAATCGACGCATTTGGAACGTTTCTCACGCGCGAACGCCGAGAGTCCGAGCGACGCGGCCATGATCGCGCCGAAGAGGGAGATGTACATGAAACCGAAGGCGTAGAATCCGCCAAACCCAAACATGCCCTCCAAATCGAATCCGAACGCCGCCGCGAACTGCGGCGGGAAACCGTTGATGACGCGCATGACGTCGTCGATCGCGTCGTTGAATACGGGATAGATGCCGACCATGAACACCAACAGCACGAACAGGATGCACGCCGTCCAGATCAAGAATGTCTTGGAGTGGGACTTCAACTCGAACAGATAGATATTCATACGTTTACGTTGCGCCCCCTAAC
>CAYPOE010000177.1:0-5438 GCA_964412285.1 uncultured Eubacteriales bacterium
GCTTTAGCCTCCCCTACGAACCCACCGGCTTTCAGCCGGTGGTGGGTTTAGTTTGTCGGGTTACTTTACCAGCTATATGCACATCCGTTCGGGCAACATGGACAGCGTCATGGCGTCAAAAGCCCTATCGGACAAATACGGTAAATCGGCAACGACAGACGGATCGGCTTCGATAATTTTCAACGACGCTTTGAAGGTGCTTGCATACTGTGACCGCTTAGAACGCGACCTCGCCATAACGGATCGACAAGACGTCAGACCTGTTCCTATGTATGATGTGAGCAGTTCGGCACAGACGGCAAGCATCATCGCCTTTATCCTCATAGCGCTGTTTTTGATGTTCACCGGCTATCTGCTCATTTACAATGTGTTATTCATCTCGGTTTCAAGGGATATTCGCTACTACGGTATGCTCAAAACAGTCGGCACAACCCCCAAACAGCTTCGCCAGATTGTCATAGGACAGACATTGCGCCTTTGTATCATTGGGATACCCTTGGGTGTAGTTCTTGCGGCGGCAGTTTCTTTGGGCGTCGTGCCGCTTACCGTGGACAGCATTGGCGATATGAGCGTCAAGCCGCAAGTATCCTTTTCCCCGATGATCTATCTTGGCGCCGTAGGACTGTCGTTGCTGACTGCCTTCATTGGCGCGGCGAAGCCTGCCAAAAAAGCGGCGACCATTTCGCCCATCGAAGCGATGAAGTACGAGGGCGCAACGGTGAACGGCGGAGAGCCGCACGGTCTGACAAATGCAAAGCCGTACAAAATGGCGCTGCGCAATGTACTGCGCGACAAGAAGCGGGCGGTCGTGGTGTTGCTTAGCCTATGCATCAGTATGACCACCTTTGTGACCATTACGACCCTTGTCGGCAGTATGGATACGAACAACTACGTCGCCTACCATATGAAGAATGATTTTGTGCTGAAAAACAATACAGCCGCCACCTTTGGCGAGGGAACGAAACAGAAGTTTACGCCCGAGTTGCTCGAAAAATTACAGACCATCCCAGGATTGGAAGAACAGTTTATACAGACAGAGTCGCTTTTATACCTCACTTACTCGGCGGCGTTTGATGGGTATCTGGATCATTTTATGGAAATCAATGGCAACCCCGCGGGTTTTGAGGGTGTAAGAGATTATTTTTCATCGGTCATCATTGGCATTGGCGGCGATGCGCTTGCAGACTACAATCGAAGATGTAAAACAGACTTTGATATAGCCGCCTTTGAGCGCGGCGAGTATGTTTTGATTGCCACAGAAAACCCCGAAATGTTTGCGGAACTCGACAGCATAGACATCGAAAACCGCGATACAGGGGCGACTGTCCGAAAAGAGATAGGCGGTTTTGTCCAGCGATTCTTTTTTAACAGCACAATGAGCGTTGCGCCGAATATCATCTGCTCAGAGGAGTTGATTGCGGAACTGGTCTCAAAACCCATCATCAGCAACGTGAGCATCAATGTGAAAAAAGGCTATGACGTGCAGGCGCTCGAATACATCAAAGCGCTCACGCAAGCCGACAGCGCCATTTCCCATACCTCAAAAATCGAATTGCAAGCTGAAATGCGCAGTGCGAAACTGATGCTCTATTGTCTTGGCGGCGGCATTTCGCTGATCCTTGGGCTGATAGGCATTATGAACTTTGTCAATGTGATGTCGGTGGGGATTATGGTGCGCAAGCGTGAACTTGCCACGCTCGAAAGCGTTGGTATGCTAAAAGAACAAATGCGAAAAATGCTTGTTTGGGAGGGCGGTTGGTACGCGATATTCACCCTTGCGTTCGTAGCCACTCTTGGCAACTTGGCGGCTTACGGCATGTTTACCTTGTTTCGTCAGGAAGCGGACTATGCGATTTTTTCCTATCCTATCATGCCTGTTCTCATCGCAAGTGTTATCGTCGCCCTGCTGTGCGTGTTTACACCGCGAATGGCCTATCGCTCCATCGGACGGTTGACCTTGGTGGAACGATTGAAAGTGGCGGAATAACGAGGTGGCACTCATAATAGGCAACAACCTCGATCCATAGCGTTTGCTTGGTTGTATGTCGGCGCGGAACAATGTGCAGGAACTCGTACAAGGAGATTGACTTTGATCATTACAGATTTCACCCAGTGCCACATCCGACAGGCCATGCAACTTGCGCGTGCCGACTACGACCGCGAACGCGCGGCCGTACCCGCGCTGCCGCCCGTCGATGCATTGCCCAACCTCGAGCAGTTCGCCGACAACGGACTCGGCATGGCTGCGTTTGACGGCGACGAACTGCTCGGCTTTCTGTGCTTTTATACGCCGTGGGATAACGCGTTCACGACCAACGCACGCGGCACGTTCTCGCCCATCCACGCGCACAGCACCGTCGCACACGATCGAGAACGCATCTACAAGCGGCTGTACCAAGCCGCAGCCGACAAGCTCGTGCGTATGGGCGTGGGATGTCACGCCGTGGGGCTGTACGCCCACGATGCAGCGGCGATCCACGCGTTCTACACCTACGGCTTCGGTCTACGCTGCGTGGATGCAATCCGTCCCATGGAGCGGCTACGCAGTACCGCCGCCGCAGTCGACGGTTTCGACTTTTGCGAACTATCATCCGAACGCAAACTCGACATATTGCCGCTGGGCAACCTGTTGGTCGAGCACTTGGGCAATAGTCCGATGTTTATGCACCATCCGCTCTGGGATGCGGATGCGCTCGGGGAGCGGCTGCGCCGCGAGTCCGCACGCTACTTCGCCGCATACAGGGATGGCGGTATGGTTGCGTACATCAAGATCGCGGATCACGGCGAGAACTTCGCCTGCGACGACGCAGGTATGCAAAACATATGCGGCGGGAGCTGTGTACCGGAGCATCGCGGCACGGGACTGTATGCGCATCTGCTCGACTACACGATTGGCGTGCTGGCTGCAGAAGGGTACACGCGACTCGGCGTGGACTTCGAGAGCTTCAATCCGACGGCGTACGGATTCTGGCTCAAACACTTCACCGCGTACACGCACAGCGTCGTGCGGCGCATTGACGAGAAAGCGTTGGGGGGGACGTTGTGACGAACCATCGAGCAACGGCAATACGCACTGCGTCGAATCATTGATATGGGTTGGATGATTTGTTGCAATAGAATCAATCAACTATTTGGATCACACGGATCGCACGCATCGCTTTCGACATCGCATTGCGCGGCGTTGTTCTGATTCGCGTAATATTCGGCGACGATGGCCGCCGTACGCTTGTCCATGCCTTTGACAGCCGCCAACGCATCGGCCGTCGCCACCTTGATCTTGTCGACGCCGCCGAACGCCTTGAGCAGTGCGGCGGCCTTCTTTTCACCGACGCCCTTGATGCTGAGTAGCTCCGTTGTAATCGCATTGCGGCGCTTGATGCGGTGCGAACTGATTGCGTAGCGGTGTACCTCGTCGCTGATGCGATTGAGTAGTGCGAATGCAGGTTTGACGCGGCTGATCGTGATCTCGCCGCCTGTACCGACGAGTCCGCGCATCTTGTGCCGATCGTCCTTGACGATGCCGAATACGGGGATGTCGATGTTGAAGAAGCCCAGCGACTCGAGTGCGGCGTTCACCTGCCCGATGCCGCCGTCCATGAGGATCACATCAGGTAGCGGCAAGAACTTCTCGTTGCCCGCCATGGCGTTCTCCATGCGGCGGTAGATCATCTCTTTGATGTTCGAGTAGTCGTCGTTGCCCGACAGGTTGTAGCGGCGGTAGCGCGTCTTTTTGGGTTCACCGTCGACGTAACATACGCCGACCCCGACCGTCATGGTGCCGCCCGTATGCGATACGTCGTAGCACTCGATGCACTCGGGTACAACGTCGGTGCCGAGGTGTGTCTTGAGTTCATGCAGCACGGCGCCCGACTTGCGTCGCCGCCTGTCGTGTGAAATCAGCCGCAACTCGAGCGCCTCAATCGCGTTGGACTTGGCGAGTTTGAGTACGTCGTGCTTCTGTCCGCGCTGCGGCACGTTGATGTGGATCGACGCATTTGCAAGTTCGGACAGGTACCGCTCGAGCAGCTGCTCGTCGGGCAGCGGGAACTCAAGGTGGATATTTGTCGGAATATTGGTCGGGAAATAGTGCTGCTGGATGAACGATGTAATCAATTCTGTCGTGTCTACGTCGTTATCGTCGATAAACCGTTGTTCCTTGCCACGTATGACGCCGTCGCGGATGTACATGACATAGATGACCGTCGTATTGCCATCGTTGGCCGTGACGATCACGTCGGTGTTGTCGGGACGCGTCGACATAATCTTCTGCTGTTCGGACAGCCGCTCGATCGCGTGGATGCGGTCGCGCAGTGCGGCGGCCTTCTCGAACTCCATACGCTCGGCCAAGCGCGCCATATCGCGCTTGAGGTCGTCGATGATGCTGCTCGTGCGCCCGTGCAGGAAGTTGTGGATCTCATCGAACATGCCGCGATAGTCCTCCTGCGAGATGTGGCCGTTGCAGGGGCCTGTACAGCGTTTGATGTGGTAGTTGAGGCATTCGCGCTCCTTGCCGATGTCCTCAGGCAGACGGCGGTTGCAGCCGCGTACGCCGTAGATCGTCTTGAGCAGCCCAATGGTCTCGTTGACGTGGTACGAGTTGAGGTAGGGGCCGTAGTATTTCGCGCCGTCGGACTCGACCTTACGTGCGAGTTCGATGCGCGGGAACGCCTCGTTCGTCGAGACGCGAATGTACGGGTAGGCCTTATCGTCCTTGAGTAGGATGTTGTAGCGCGGCTGGTGCTGCTTGATCAGGCTGCATTCGAGTACGAGCGCCTCGAATTCGGTATCGGTCACGATGATCTCGAACCGATCGATGTTGGGTACCATGGCCGCGACCTTGGCGTCGCGGGGCGTGCCCGTGAAGTACGAGCTTACGCGGTTCTTGAGTGCGCGCGATTTCCCTACATAAATAATGACGCCGTCCGCGTTATACATGAGGTATACGCCGGGCGACGTGGGAAGGTGTCTAATATCTGCTGGGGTCATGTTACGATTTACTCACGACGGCTGCCAGGCAGCCGTCCAAAACCCATATGCGTATATGCATAGTGGGCGAATGATGTCGGTTACAGCGTGAAATCGTTGTTGATGAGTTCGATCAACGCGTTGACAGCCGTCTCCTCGTCGTTGCCTTCGGCCGTGATACGGATGTTCACGCCCTTGGTGATGCCGAGCGAGAGTACGCCGAGCAACGACTTGGCGTTGACTTTGCGATCGTCCTTTTCCACCCAGATGCTCGACTTATACTCGTTCGCCTTCTGGATGAAGAATGTTGCCGGACGCGCGTGCAACCCTACCTGATTGGATACGAGAATCTCCTTTGAATACATGGCTCTGCTCCTTTTGATGTCATTACACCGCACGTCGGCGCGGCAAACCATAGACTTACTTATATTTTACCGTATGTGAAGGGCGCTGTCAAGAGCGTTCTTGGCATT
>CAYPOE010000178.1:0-5386 GCA_964412285.1 uncultured Eubacteriales bacterium
GATATGGCCGTTATGCTCGGGATAACCCCCAAGCATAACCAGCGAGGATCTACCATGACTCTACCCGTCACCACCACAATCCGCATCAACCGCGCAGGTGAGATCATTGCCATCCATTACAACGCAAAAGCCATCAGCGAGAACACGTTAGGCAATTCGGCCAATCTGATATTCGATATGACAACAGATGATCATCCCCTACGGTAGTAATTCGGGTGTAAGTATAAACCGTGTAATTCATAAAATCTGTCGTCAACGCCCATGTCGTTTGATACTTCTGTTTCGGGTTTTGGCAGCGCAACTTCCATAAATCCAACTGTTTTCCCACCTGCCTCAATCACATATCCTACTATGCGGAAGCATACTAAAAATCTCCGACTTCGGACTATCAAAAATCGCGGCAGAGAATACGCGAACAATGACTTTTAAGGGTGGCGGAACATCACCATAAGCTCATTCGTGATAGAATGTATGTATCTCGCCTTGCATATGCAAGGCGGTCATGGATGATTTATTTTGCCCACGTTTCAAATACTCTGCGTACATTCTCGGGCTTTGCGCCTGCGCCGAATTCGCATTGCGCAATGCAGCCGCCGTTATCCCAAAGCGTATCGCGTACGAGATTTACAGCGTTCTCGATATCCGAAAGCGTACCGTATGGCAGTAAATGCTGACGATCTATCTCGCCCCAGAATGTAATCTTGCCCTTGAACTCTGCAAGATTCTCTACGCCTATGCAGAATATTTGTGTGTTGAATGCATCGAGTCCGAGTTCGATCAGGTGAGGGATAATCGATAAAGTATTGCCGTCGCTGTGCATAAACGTTTTCTTGCCGTGCTTATGCGCGATGTCGATGTAATCTTTATACATAGGCTTGAATATCTCTGCCCATGTTTTGGGGTGAATCAGCAAACTGTTCTGCGAACCCCAGTCGTCCATGAAGCCTATGCCATCTACCTCTGTCTGACACCATTTGGTCACAAGCTCACAGTAGAACTCATGCATCTGTTCGAGAAACTTGAACATGCCCGCAGGCTTCTCGACTAAATCCATGTACAGGTTTTCGGTACCGCGCAGGAACTGCGTCTGCTCAAACGGACGCGGGCAGCAATCCCCGGTCACAAACTTATCCGTATTTCGACAGCCCGCGTTTACGCTGTCTATGTCGAAGGAAAGCCACTCGCGTGGGAAATGTACTTTACTCGTATCGTCCCAGTCCTCGATAACCGGATGCTTCACCTCGCCGATTACGCCTGTCTGTATATTGTCAAATACCGCACCCCATGCGTCGATATGCGTACCGACCGTGTACGCGTCGCCTACCGTCTTGGCGTGCTCTGCGTACTTTACGCCGGCGCAGCCTGTCATATCGGCAGGGAAATCCTCGTTGATCTTTTGCAGCGCGTCGGCATGATTGTTATAAGCCCATGGTAACGCCCAAAGCTGCTTGGGCACAATGCCTGTCGTATTCCGAAACTCTAACGTAGCCTTCACCAATTCTCTTGATGTCATAAGAACCTCTACTTATTAATAATATGCTAATTTCTCGTATTCATCTAACATGATCTCGTAGCTCGCAAGCGGCATACCTTTGAATATGCAGTTCGAGCACGAGAAGATGAATCGTCCGCCGGGCTTTGCGCTGTCGAATGCGTAACGCACAGACCTGCGTATCTCTTCGTCGTTTTCATCCTGCAACATCGAGCACATGACGTTGCCCATGAGTAATAGATCAGGATACTGCTTGCGTACCTCCGCAATATCCATATGACCCTGCGGGTCTACGGATTGGTATCCGTCAAGTCCTGTCGATACCAATTGATCCAGTATCTCGCGTAAATCACCGTCGGAATGCAGCATGGCTTTCTTGCCCATGCTGTGGATTGCGTCGACAATCTCTTTTAAGTACGGCGTCACGAGTTCCTCGAACATAGCCGGACTGATAAACGGACCTTGGTTATAGCCGTAGTCGCTGTTTATGCAGATAAAGTCCACGCCGTTCTTAACCTGCTTTTCTGCATACGCAATCGAAGCGTCGCGCTTCCGCTTGGCTTCTTCATGCAGCGATTGCCTATCCTCGAATAAGCGCACGGTAAACTCCATCATCTCAGTGCCCGGCAGCATCCAGAATGTACCGTCGCCGTTGTAATCGTAAACGGCGATTTTGTCGCCGTAACGATCTTTTATCATGTGTACGAGTTCATTCTCGTAATGCCCGCCGAACGACTGCGGAATAAACGCAGCATCCCAATGATACTTTTCGATTACGGTATCCCAAAACGCAAAGTATCTGTCAAGCAGCGGCTTTACGTTGTTGCCTGCCGCCTTGATCTCGTCATACGACGGCTTGTCGATACCGAACGCTTCCTCGCCGATTTGGAAGTCGAGTTCAAAGTGCGGCACCTTATCGGGCAGCTTGCCGTCGAACATACGCATTACGCGCTCTTTGCCTGTCATAGTTTTACCTCAGATGATGTCCTTGTAACTCTTTGCGTAGAGCCAATCCTTCTGCACTTCGCGCAATGTGTCGATGATGGACTGCTTATCCTTTAGAACTACGCTATGGCTTATGCTGCCAATCAGGCGTTCAAGTCGCTTCATGTACATACGCCTGACGATTCGGTCAACGTTTTGATGGTGATCCGCCAAGCGTTCGAGATACTGATGCCGCCATTTGGGCGGGACTCCGCCGTCGTCCATGATGCTGTTGGCCGCGTCAAACTGATTCGATACGAGCATCTTATACCAGAGCTTAGAGTAGCCCACAGTGAACAGGTACAGAAATCCCATAAACAGCGCCATGATGATGATCAGGGATAAGAACAGTCCCATAACGTTTACCTCTTAACGTAGTACACTCATTTTGGAGTATGACATAGTAGAGCCGGAACGGTTGAAGTTCCGGCTTTTGTTTTTTATCTTAAATTACTTAAATTACTTGCGGCGTTCGGGAGTTTTGAAGTAGAAGCACTCCGACCATTCCATAACGGAGATGTAGTTGAAGCCCTTTTCCTCTGCGAACTCTACGTTGCCCATATCCTTGCTGACGATCAGCGGCGAACGCGCTTCTGTGACGGTACCGATGATCGGCAGCCACTCAGCCTGAAGTTCCCACATGCGCGTACCGATTTCTATACGCTTGGCTTCGTTCGGCTCGGATAACAGCTCACGCTTTAAGTCCTGCATCTCACGCTGCCACTCGGGTACGTACGGCAGAATCTGCTGCTCCCAATCCTCTGTGGAGATGTTATCGGCTAACTTATACTGATAGTAACGGTTCCACAACGGTACCAACATGGACGGGCCGAGGAACCAGTGCTGCAATAAGTTGGCGCCCGAACCTGCGAGCCACCATGTCGTAGCTTCGTTCAGGTTGTTCGGCTGGAGGTTCTCCCACCAGTACGATGTATCTACGAGCTTTAACTCAACCTGTACGCCTACATCTTCCCAGTAACGCTTGCAGAGTTCGGAACCTGGGGTCGAAGCGCCTGTGATTACGAAGTAGTCGTAACGGATTTTGAACGGAGCGCCGCTCGGCTTTTCACGCCAGCCATCGCCGTTTACGTCCTTTAATCCCATCTCGTCAAGCAACTGCTTTGCGAGTTCGGGATCGTACTGCGACCAAGACTCTTCCATGCCTTCTTTATAGAACGGCGTACCAGGGCGCGGTGCAACCTGTGCGGGACGGCCAAGGCCAAGGAATAACGTATCGTTGAATACCTTGCGGTCGAGTGCTACCGACATGGCACGGCGGAAACGTACGTCGCCGTAGATGTCTGCAAGCTCTGGGTCATACGATGCATCTTCGGGCAATTCTTTTGTAGCGGATTCTGTGATACTCGTGAGCTTCGGCGGCTGAATACCCGCGTTTGCGTTGAAGCCTGTGAGGAAGATCTGATCTTGCCATGCAGGCAGCGGCAGTGCGGAGTAGTTGCCCTTATCCTCGTTTTCTTTATACAGCGGGAAGTTCTCTACGGACAACGTCATGCAGGAGAGGTCAACCTGGCCCGAGATAATCTGCATGTTATCCACTTCTTCGTTGGCCACGAACGAACGCTTCATGCCGTCGATATACGGCAGCTGATTGCCCTCTTGATCGACCATGTAGAAGTACGGATTGCGCTCTAAGCGATAATTCGCGTCGCCAAGATCTTCTACGATCATCCAAGGATTCAGCGTCGGCACGATGCCGGTCGAATCCATCTTGGTATTGTCGCAGCCGAACAGGCCTGTCTTCTTACCAAACCACTCTTTCCATTCACTGATGTTGTTATAACCGTCAATCTTCATGCGCTCTAAGATTTCGGCTTCGTCGCCGTAATCGATATGCGCTTTGCTGAGCCAGTGGGCAGGCAGCAACAGACGCTGGTATGTGCCCGGCCATAACGTGATCTCTGCTTCGACGAACGAACCGTACGGAGCGGCGAAGGTGAACTCGAACGAATAGTCGTCGATGACTTTGAACTGTGTCTTACCGTTGCCCCACATCAGCCAGTTGGGCGGAACGGGATACAGCGTCGTATTCAGCAATACGTCGTTAATCTTAAACTCAACATCCTTGGTAGTGACCGGAGTGCCGTCCGACCACTTTAATCCTTTACGGATTGTAGCCTCGAACTTTAAGCCGTCGGGACTCATGCTGTAATCCTCGAGGATACCGGGCTGCTTATCTACGCCGAATACCGTGGATACTACGTCCCAAGCGGGATCGGGGCGCTGCTCAATCAGGTTGGCCGCGTTGATATGACGCAGGTGCCAGTCCTGATCGTTGTTGATACTCGTAAAGCGCAACGTGCCGCCGTATTCGCCTACGGTATCCAACGTGCGGAATACTGCGGGATTACTCGGCAGGCGCTCTGCAACAGGAGGCAGTTCGCCCTTTGCAACCTTATCGGCTAACATCGGGGCTTCGTTAAACGCATCGAGCTTCTTGCCTGTCTGCGACTCGAAATCCGCCAAGTTGTAGTAACCGGGGATAACGTCGCCTTCAGCCGCTTCAAACGCGGGAGGCGCTTCTTCCTCGGTTGCCGTTTCTGTCTCTGCCGCGGTTTCTTCTTTGGCAGGTTCTTCCTTGGCAGTGTCCTCTGTCTTGGCGTCGCCGCTGTCTGTCTTAGCCGTATCTGTAGCGGCTGTGTCGGTAGCACCTTCGTCTGTGATTAAATCGCTGCTACCGCAGCCGGCCATCATGGATATGACCATGATTGCCGCGAGCAGCAGGCTCATTACACGACGCAACATAGATTCTCTCCTTTTTTATAACAATTTGATATATTGATAAACGCTTGGGGGAAGTAGATTCCGTCGGCGTTTTCTCCGATCAAGTCCGCACCGGTCGGCACGGTAAAGCTATACGCCAGTGCGAATCTGCCGATTCTTGATTCCTTC
>CAYPOE010000179.1:0-5381 GCA_964412285.1 uncultured Eubacteriales bacterium
TCGGCAAAGTCTTTCGCGTCGAACGGCACGATGTCCTCGAGTCCTTCCCCCACGCAGATGAATCGCACGGGTACGCGCTGTTCCTCGCGGATCGCAATGACGACGCCGCCCTTGGCCGTACCGTCGAGCTTGGTCAGCACGAGTCCCGTGATCTCAGCCGATTCGCCGAACGCCTTGGCCTGCGCGACGGCGTTGCTGCCTGTCGTCGCGTCGAGCACGAGGAACGCCTCTTTGACGCAGCCGGGCATCTCGTTGTCGATGATGCGGTTGATCTTGGCAAGTTCCTTCATCAGATTGTGCTTGGTATGCAACCGCCCCGCCGTATCGCAGATCAATACGTCGGTGCCGCGCGCACGCGTCGCGTTGATCGCATCGAACACGACGGCGGCCGGATCCGCGCCCTCGCCCTGGCTGATCATCTCGCACCCCGCGCGCTCGGCCCATACGCCGAGCTGATCGATCGCGGCCGCGCGGAATGTGTCTCCCGCCGCGACGACGACGCTCTTGCCCTGCGACTTGTAGTAGTGCGCGAGTTTGCCGATTGTCGTCGTCTTACCCACGCCGTTCACGCCGATCACGAGGATGACGCGCGGCGTCGGATACTCGGGCGTCTCCTCGCGCAACATGTCGGCGATGATTTCTTTGAGCGCGGCTGACAGTTCCTCGCCGTTCTGCACGCGCTTCTCCTTGGCGACGACGCGGAGTCGCTCGATGATCATGCTCGACGCGGCGTAGCCTACGTCGGACATGATCAGCGCATCTTCGAGTTCATCGAAGAGTTCGTCGTCGAGCCTGACGAACACCTTCATGGCTTCGCCCGCGACCTTGGTGATCTGTTCGCGTGTCTTGGTCAATCCCGCTTTGATTTTATCAAATAATCCCATACAATCCTCTGTAACGTGTATGCGTGTATGCGTCTATGCAATATGTTAAACAACGTCTTTGAAGAACTCGTTCATGTTGAATGTGACGATCTCGGTCACGCCGCGCTGCTGCATGGTCACGCCGTGCAGCGTATGCGCAGCCTCCATCGTGCCGCGACGGTGCGTGATCAGGATCAGCTGCGACTTCTCACACATGCGCCGCAGGAAGTCCGCGAACCGCGCCACGTTCACGTCGTCGAGCGCGGCCTCGATCTCGTCGAGGATATAGAACGGCGCGGGTCGTACCTCGAGGATCGCGAACAGCAGCGCGATGGCGGACAGACTCTGTTCGCCGCCCGACAGCAGGCTGATCGAACGCAGCTGCTTGCCCGGTGGGCATACGTCGATCTCGACGCCGCCCGACAGCACGTCGCCGTCGGTCAGCGTGAGCTTGGCTTGTCCGCCGCCGAAGAGTTCGGCGAAAATCGTGTTGAAGTGCGTGTTGATCACCGCGAACTGCGCGTTGAACTGTTCGCGCATCCGCGCCGTGATGTCGTCGATGATGCGCTCGAGCTTGGCCTTGCCCTCGTTGAGGTCGTCGCGCTGCCCGTTCATGAACGCCACGCGTTCGCGCAGGTTGTCGTACTCGGCGATTGCGTCGAGGTTGACGTTGCCGAGCGCGCGGATCTCCTCGCGGAGTTGTGCCGACAGCGCCTTGGCCTGTTCGTGCGACACGTCGGGCAGCGCGTAAGCGGACGTGTACGGCGGCGTAAGCTCGTACTCCTCCCAGAGCTTATTGACCTGCATGTCGCGCTCGATCTCGAGCCGCTGCACAATCCCGCCCACGCGCGACTGTTCGGCCAAGAGGCCCTTATGCGTGCGCTCTGCCGTACCGTATGCCTGTTCGCACGCCGACAGCGCGGCCTCGTCGTCGCGACAGCGCGCCGCCGTGTCGGCGGCGGTCGCGTCGTTGTCGGCGAGTTCGGCTTGCATACGCTGGATCTCAAGCGTACACCGCGCCTGTTCGTCGGCGTATTCGGCGATGCTGCGGCGCAGGTCATCGAGCAATCCGTGGCGGTATGCGACCCCTGCGTCGGTATCTGCGACGCGCTGTTCGAGTGCGGCGACGCGGCTGTTGAGGTTCTCGGTATCGCGCAGGTGCTCGACGAGCGCAACCTCCGCGCGGTGCGCGTGTTCGCGCGCCTTGTCGGCCTGTTTTAGTATCCCTTGTTCGTCGCGCTTTGATGCGGCGCGATTCTCGTCGATGGCCGAAAGTTCGTCAGCGATCCGCGCCAACGCATGTTCCCCATGCGCGACGCGGTCGCGGATGCCGCCGTGCGCGTCGACCAATTCCGCGCGTTCGTCAACGAGCATCTGCATCGTGCGCTCGGCGTTGTGCATGATCTGCGCGGCGAGCTGTCGGTCGAGCGTCGCGGCGTTGCGCTTGTCGGTGAGCGTCGCGATGCGCCCGTTGTACGCCGACAGCGCCTGTTCGGACGCTTCGAGCTGCGCCGCCGCACTGTCGTACGCGGCACGCTTGTCCGCTACGTCGGCGGTGCAGCGTTCGAGTTCGGCGGTCAATGCGTCGAGCTTGGCTGTGCGCGAGATGATACCGCTCGACTTGCCCGCACTGCCGCCTGTAATCAGCCCGCCGGGCGCGAAGAGTTCGCCCCCCTGCGTGACGACCCTGTAGCGATACTGGTACGCCTTGGATAGCTGGATCGCGTGATCCATGTCGTCCATGACGATCACGCGCCCGAGCAGTGAACTCACGACGTCCTCGAGGGCGTCGTCGTAGCGTACGAGCGACTGTGCCGTGCCGATGTAGCCGCGCTGCCGCTCGGTCGAAGCCTCGGGCGCGTGCGACGGTTTGACGCTGTTCATCACGATGAACGTCGCGCGCCCGGCCTTGTGCTGCTTCAAGTAGGCGACGGCGGCTTTGGCGTGGGACTCGTCCAGGGCGACGATGTACTGCACTGCGCCGCCGAGTGCAACCTCAATCGCGGTCGCGTACGCGGGATCGGTGTGCAGCAACGAACCCACTGTGCCGTACACGCCGTCGAGCTGCCCCTTGCGCGACGCCGACAGGATGGTCTTGACGCTGTGGTGCAGCCCTTCTCGCTCCATTTCCCGCAGGATGCGCACGCGGTCGCCGCACTGCCGTTCGGCAGATACCGCCGCGTTGAACGCGTCGCCGCACTGTTTGAGCTGCGCGCGGAGCGTCTCGACTGCCGACGTGCTGTCGGACATTTCGTCCTGCGCCGCTTGTATATCGCCGTCGGCGATGCGCAACTTCTCGTCAGCCGCGTCGATGCTCTGTCGCGCCGTATCCAAGCGCGCCTGTGCGTCGGACAGTTCGGACTCAATGCGTTCGAGCCGCCCGGCGTAGTTGTCATCGAGCGTACGTGCGGCGGAGAGTTCGCCCGTGATGCGCGACTGTTCGGCGTAGCACGACATGCGCTCACCGTCGAGCGCGTCGAGCCGCGCGACCACGTCGGCATGTTGCCGCTCGACCGCGCGGAGTTCGGACTGCCGCCGCTCGAGCGTCTCGCGGAGCAGCTTCTCCGCGTCGTCGCGGCTGTGGTCGCGGAGCAGTACAATCTCGTCGGACAGCGACGCGCGCTGCTCGGTCATGTGCGCGATCTCGCCCTCGATGCGCTTTATGTCGGACTCGGCATGTTGCGCGTTGTTGTGTATGACGTTGCGTTCGCCTTCGGTCGCCGTGATGCGTTTGGTCAGCGACAGCCGCGCTTCACTCAATGCGTCGAGTGCAGCCTTGCCGTCCTGCAGCGACGCGCGTAGATCCGTCGCGCGCTGCCGCAATGCGTCCTCCTGAGACTGTGCCTCGCGCACGTCGACGGTCAGCGTCGACAGCGACTGCGCGTGGTCGGCGAGCTGCGCATCGAGTGCGGACAGCGTGTGCATGAACAGCGTGACGTCGGCCGACTTGAGTTGGTCGCGGAGTGCGATGTAGGCCTGCGCCTTCTCGCTCTGGTTGGCGAGTGGCTCCAGCCGCGCTTCGAGTTCGGAGATGATGTCGTCGAGCCGCACGATGTTCTCGTTGGTCGCGGCAAGGCGCGACAACGCCTCCTCGCGCCGCATACGGTACTTGCTGATGCCCGCCGCGTGTTCGAGGATGCCGCGCCGATCCTCGGGCTTCTTGGTTAGGAGTTCGGTCAGTCGCCCCTGCCCGATGATCGCATAGCCGCCCGAACCCAGTCCTGTGTCCATGAACGCCTCTTGGATGTCTTTGAGCCGGCAGGGTACGCCGTTCAGCATATACTCGCTCTCGCCCGAACGGTACACTTTGCGTCGCACCGTGATGTGCTCGTCCATGTCGAGCGTCTTGTCGCTGTTGTCGAACGTGAGTACGACTTCGGCGTAATGCATGGCGCGGCGACGCGCGGTACCGTTGAAGATGACGTCTTGCATGTTGGTACCGCGCAGACTGCGCGGACTCTGTTCGCCGAGGCACCAACGGAACGCGTCGCTGATGTTGGACTTGCCGCTACCGTTGGGGCCTACGATGGCCGTGATGCCGTCGGTGAAGTCGATGCGCACGCGATCGGCAAACGACTTAAAGCCGCAGAGTTCTATAGATTTCAGATGCATATCATTTGTCTTTGTAGAGCGCGTCGATCGCGGCCTTGGCCGCTTCTTGCGACGCGGCCTTCTTGGACGAGCCGCTGCCCGACGCGATCTTGCGCCCCTCGATGACGGCGGCGATGCGGAACGTCTTCATATGGTCGGGGCCTGTCGCGCCGCAGACCTCGTAGGCGACGCTCTTGCCCTCGGCCTGCACGAGTTCTTGGAGTCGCGACTTGTAGTCGGACAGGCAGTCGTCGTTGGCGCAGCGTTCGACCATAGGCACGAGCCGCCCTAGGATAAAGTCCTTGGCTGCATCAAAGCCGCCGTCGAGTAGAATGGCGGCGGCGACGGATTCAAACGTATCGGCGAGGATCGATGTGCGCGCGCTCGACTGCGCGACGGAGCGGCTCATGCCGATGTGTTGCAGCAACGGCTGCCCCATGGCTTCGGCAAGTGCGCATTCACAGATGACGCGCGCGCGCAGCTTGGTGAGTTCGCCCTCGGATAGGTCGCCGTATTGTTCGTAGAGGTAGCGGCTCGATACGAACGCGAGTACGCTATCACCGAGGAACTCGAGGCGCTCGTAGCACTCGGGTACGTCGTCGTGTTCATTGAGGTACGAGCTATGGGTCAATGCGCAGAGCAGCAAGGCCTTGTCGGCAAAGGTATAGCCGATCAGGCGTTCGGCAGCGTCGATGCGCTGCGTGTAGTTTTCTGTATCGTTCATCATTTCGTATCATCTTTCGCGATCTTTCACCGCGCAATCGATCGTGCTATTAACAAAAGAAACACAGAGGCACAGCTTTATGCCATAGTGTTTCTCCATAAATATTGTACGTGAAGCCGCGCCATCCATGGCATTTCTCGGAAAGACGCACATGGCTCTTTGCGAGAAATGCAATAAGCGCGGCACGAGCGGGTAGTTAGTTG
>CAYPOE010000180.1:0-5366 GCA_964412285.1 uncultured Eubacteriales bacterium
AAGTATGGCGAGGCATACTCGCTCATGACCAACCCGTTCCTTGTAGAGAACTACGAGTGGGCAGGCGACCCCAACAACGCACTCGTCAGCCCGGTACAGAACTTCACGACCGAGCGTACGACCGAGCTGTGGCCTGCGATCGGCGAAGTACAGACCAAGTACTTCTTCGGTTTCGTCACAGGTGAGATGAACATCGATACAGACTGGGATAAGTACCTGAACGATATGTCGGCTGCCGGTATGGACGAGATGAAGGACATCCTCAAAGAGTTCATGGCAGATAAACCCGATACACTTACGCCGTAATCTGTGGTATAATCAATCATAGGATTAGATTTGCGGCAAAACTGCCCGCGCGGTCATGGTGCCGTGCGGGCAGTGCTATTTTTATAAAATTACAAAGAAATTACAAAAGGTGGATATATGGGTTATCATGACTGCGATTTCGCGCGGTTGCTCGCCGCGTATCAACGTAAGAAACACGACAGAGTTCCCAACTTGGAGACGAGCATCGATCCCATTGCGCTCGGTAACATCATGGGTTGGCAGGACGCGTCGCCGTCGCGCTCCGATGGACTGCCGCCCCATACGCAGATCGACGTCGCACAGCGTACGCATCAGGATGCGATCTGGTGCAACGTGCAGGCGTGGCTGTGCAGCGAGGGTACCGTGTGCAGTCGAGAGGATCTCGCCAACATCACCGCGTCGCCGTTTGATCCGAGCTACGCGCGGCGCAAAGCCATCGACAGCGTATGCGCGGTCAGTGGCACCAACCTCGGCGTGGGCGCAATGCTGGCTGGCCCATTCTTTACGACCAACTGGTGTACAGGTCCCATACCCATCCAGAGCTTCATGTACATGCTCTACGACGACGTCGATCTGCCCAATGATATGATGGAAGCGCAAACCTTGCGCCAGATCGAGATCATCAAAACCATGGAGGGCTGCGGCATCGGCTTCGTCGAGATCGCAGAGGACTTGGCCGACAATTCCGGCCCCATGGTATCGCCTGCCGTCCTCGAGTCGCTGTGGCTGCCCAAGATGAAACGCATCGTCGACGCGGTCAGACAGTACCTGCGCGTACCGATCCAGTTCCATTGCTGCGGCAACATCGGGTACGTGATCAAGTACATGCTAGAACTCGGCGTCGACATCGTCACGCCCGTGCAAGCCAACTGCAACGACATCTATGCACTCAAACGGGACTACGGCGACCGCGTCGCATTCTCGGGCAACATGGCCATCGACGGTATATTGGCGTACGGTACGCCCGACGAGGTCACGGCGGACACCCGCCGCCACATCGAAGCGTTGTCGCAGGACGGCGGATACGTCGTCGCGTCGAGCCATTCGATCTGCGACGTGATCCCGCCCGAGAACTACTTCGCCATGATCGACGCGGCCATCACATACGGCAAATATTCATAATCAATACTCCAACGTTTATGTCGTCCTCCTATCGCAGCAAGTTGATTGTACTCGCATCGGTCATGGTGATCTCATTCACCCTGCTCGCAGCCGGCGTGAGCCTGTATATGTCCGAGCGTATGCTCGCCCGACGTACCGATAACATCATCAAGGATGAATTGTCGTCCGTCGTGATCAATACGGAGGATATGTACTTGGGCGCACAGGTACGCCTCGATCTGTTTGCCGACGACGACGCGCTGGGCAAGATGACCGATGCGTTGAACAACGCCAAGAGCGTGTACGCCTCCCTCCCTCACATCGAAACCATCTCATTCAAGCTGTACAGCAAGATCATGAGCCAGAGCGACTTCTCACGCTATTGTATCGTGATGAAGCGGTACATCATCGTACAGGGTATGGACGGCGATTCCGTGATCCCTCTACAGGGCGACGCAGATCATCCTCCGAGCGTCGACGACGTGGTGGCGGACTATCTCAGTGAAGTCCCACCATCGGCGATCCTGTATAGCGACATATCCGAGGATGCCTATCTGCTCGGCGTCATCGACGTGTCCGCGCTGTTCTCCACGTCCAACAATGACATGATGGTCTACGAACCGGGCGGCCGGACGCTCTATAGCAGCATGAATCTCGCGGATGGCGTCGTCGAATACGCGAACGGCGACTACGTACCCGTCAATCGCACCATACGCCGTGCGCTGTATGGCGCATCGGACAGACTCAACCTACGTTTTGCGGCATTCTATAGGAGCCGTTCCCTACCTGATTACGGCAGCCAGAGCGTTCTGCTGTTTGCGACAATCTGCGTCGTGATCCTCGTATTCATGGTCGTACTGCGCGTGTATGCCACGCATCTGACTGCGCCGATACACGAATTCCTGCGCATGATCGCGGAATCCGAGAGCAACACAGACGCACTCGAACGCTACATGCGCCGCTACAGCAAGGATAAGCGCATGTGGCACAAGATTACGCGATATTTTTGCACCGCCATGATCCCGGCCGTACTCATCCTGCTGATCAACTGCGCGATACAGACCAACATCCTCTTCGAGCAGTCGCGCCGCACGCTCGACTACGGCGTCATGCGGTTCGCGGATAAGTTGGGCTATGTGATGCTCAACAACAATCTGCTGCTCCGCGACTTCGCGTTCGACGATACCGTGCAGCTGTTCATGCATTACGCGGGCGGGTATCTCAAAGATCTGTCGGACACATCGGACGAGAGTCTGCGCAATACGATTACCTCCACGCTGTTCAACAAGGGCATCATACAGATGGGTATCTACAGCGTAACGATCTATGACACCGCGTGGAACGTACTCTACACCAACGGTCACACGGGTAAGCAACTCGAACCGCAGCAGTACCGCGACACGCTGTCCAATCGATTCCGACAGGAGTACTGGGAACTCGGCTACAACGGCACGTATATGAATGTCACGTACAAGATCCGAAACCGCAACATCCCTAGTATTGCATCTGCATCCACGGCCAAACTGTTCGAGACACTCGGGTATGTGCGCATCAGCCGCAGCAATCAGTTGTTCGCAGGCAACGGCCTACAGACTGCCGCGCCGGGCGGATACTACTTCCTGATCGATAACGATACGGGCGAAATCCTCAGTGCAGAATCCGGCCAGCCGCCCGCGCTGCACCGTGCGCTGCCCGACGACGTATCCGCATTGCCGCAGAACGGCGGAGACATCCGCATCGACGGGCAGAATTACCTGTGCTATAGGCGCGACATCCATAAAAATGACTTCTCGCTGATCTACTTGGTGCCGTATCGTGCGATTTTGTCCGACGGGTACAGCATCATTGCATACAACGCGATATTGCTCGTACTGCTGCTCACGATGAGCTTCTCCACCGCGCTCTGGTTCACGCGCATCACACTCTACACACTATATCATATCAAGGACAACATTGACTCCATGTCCTTTCACGACAACGCACTGTTCGAGATCAGTGAGTTCTATGTATTGGCAGAGAGCTTCAAGCATATGCTCGCGCGTCTGAAGCAGCAGGAGTCGGAGGGCATCGAGCTCGAGAAACGCAAGAAAGAGGCGCAGATCATTGCGCTCCAGACCCAGATGGATCCCCACTTCCTGTTCAACATCTTCTCGTCGATTCACTTCCTGCTGTCCATGCGCGAGATCGACGAAGCCAAGGACATGGTTGATGCGACGGGCAGACTGTTCCGCATCGGTATGTATCGCGGCAACATCATGGCGACGTTGAGCGAAGAGATCGAGCACGTGCGCGCGTACATACGCGTGCAGTGCATACGGTTCCCGGGGATGATCAGCTTATCGGTCGACATCGGCGATACCCCTCCTACGCTGTCGATCCCCAAGTTCACGTTGCAGCCTGTGGTCGAGAATTCGATTGAGCATGGACTCAGCGACCTCGAGTGCATCCACATCCACATAGAGGCGCGCGTCTATGCAGACCACTTGCGCATCATGATCAGCGACAATGGCGTAGGCGTAGAACCCGTACAGCTTGAGATCATCAAGGACAACATCAAAAACTGCACAAAGACGCGGCATATGGGCCTCGCCAACATACACGAGCGCATCATACTATTCTTCGGAGAACAGTATGGGCTGGGCGTCGACAGTACCCCGGGCGGCGGCGTGACCGTGCATATACGTCTGCCCTATCTATTGGACTAAGATTAGAGTTAGAATAAATAACTATGCTTCGTATATTGATCGTCGAGGATGAGATCATCATCAGACGCGGTTTGGTCAACGCGATCGACTGGAACGCACTCGGGTACATCGTGGCCGCGCAGGCTGCCAACGGGTATGAGGCGCGACAGTGCCTGGCGTTCAACGACGTCGACGTCATCCTCACCGATATTAAAATGCCCGTCGAGGACGGCATCTCGCTGCTACAGTACGTCAAGCAGACGTATCCCGACATCGAGGTCGTACTGCTCAGTGGCTTCGAGGATTTCGAGTATGCACAGCGCGCGGTCAACCTCAACGCGTACGCCTACGTACTCAAGACGAACATCTCCGACGAGTTGCTCGACGTATTGGCGAGACTCCGCGAGTACATCGGAAAGAACAAAAAAGTATACACCTACGGCGAACGCATCGAGTATCTGCGCAAGCAATTGTTGGCGCAACACCCCGAGCGGCCGTATCGCATTGCGATCACGCCGTGTGAAGTTGACGCTTCGTCGGAGTCGGTGCGTTCCTGCGCGTTGGGCGCATATACTGCAATCTGCTATGTTGGCAGCGATGCGGCCGACGCATTGTCCGCCGCACTGCTTCCGCTGTCCGAAGACAGACAGAGCCGCATCGGCATCGGCATGGAAGTCAAGGGGATTGATGCGCTCGAGTTGTCGTACTACACCGCGTGCAAGATGTGCGACTACGCGGCGACGCATCAGTTGCAGGTCGCCGACTACGATGTAGTGATCCCGGGATTGGCTGAACTCGATCCGTCGTATACGATCAAGTCCATCGAGGAAGTCAGCGCCTACCGCGACACCAGTACGCTCGAACACGAGTTGTTTTGCTTTGCCGAGGACATCGTCAACTCGTCGAACAAAGACGTACTCAACTATAAGCCGCTGTGCGCATACATTTTAACGCAGCATCTCCAGTATGTGTCGCAGCGCACCGACGACGCCATCACCGTCGTGCAAAACGCGCTGTCGCGCATCGAGCGCAGCGACTCGCTCTGGGACATCTACGACTTGTGCATCAATACGCTCGGCGTTATGTATCCCGAGGTCAAGGATACGACCAACCGAGCCGGCATCCGTACCTGCATCAACGCCGCACTCCAATACATCAACGCGCACTACACGACCAACCTGTCGCTGACAGAAGTCGCGGGCAAAGTGTACCTGTCGCCGTGCTATCTATCGGCGAAGTTCAAAGAGTTCACAGGGTATGCCTTCACCGATTACG
>CAYPOE010000181.1:0-5360 GCA_964412285.1 uncultured Eubacteriales bacterium
TATATGAAGTGCTCGACTTATGCCTTTGCCTTGATGACGCGCTCGGCGATGTGCTTCGCGGTCAGGCCGTAGTATTCCATCAGATCGGCAGGCTTACCGCTCTTGCCGAAGGTATCGTTCAGACCCATGCGCACGAGTCTGCACGGCGACTGTTCACAGAGTACCTCCGCCACGGCACCGCCCAGCCCGCCGATGATGCTGTGTTCCTCGACTGTCACGACGAGTCCGGTATCCTGTGCAGCTTTGACGATGATATCGGTATCAATCGGCTTAATCGTATGCATATTGACGATACGTGCGTTGACGCCTTTCTCTTTGAGCAAGTCGTGCGCCGCCAACGCTTCGGCAACCATCAGACCCGTCGCGATGATCGTGACGTCGCCGCCTTCACGCAACGTAACGCCCTTGCCTACGGTCAACTCATAGCCCTCGGCGTTGATGTACGGCGAGTTGAGTCGGCTGAATCGCAAATAGCACGGGCCGTCGATGTCGATCGCCGCTTTGACTGCAGCACGCGCTTCGTACGCGTCGCAGGGCGAGAACACGGTCATGTTGGGCAGTGCGCGCATGAGTGCGAGATCGGCGACGCTCTGGTGCGACGCGCCATCCTCACCGACGCTGATGCCCGCGTGGGTCGCGCCGATCTTGACGTTGAGCTTGGGATAGCAGACCGAGTTGCGGATCTGCTCGAACGCGCGTCCTGACGCGAACACCGCGAAACTCGATGCGAACGCGATGTTGCCCGCGGCGGCGAGTCCAGCCGCGACGGCAACCATGTTGCCCTCGGCGATGCCGCAGTTGATGAAGCGTTCGGGATAGACTTTCTTGAAGCTGTCGGTCATCGTCGATTTGGACAGGTCGGCGTCCAACACCACAATGCGCTCATTGGAGCCGAACTCCGCCAACGCCTCGCCGTATGCCACTCGTGTAGCTTTCATATATGTGTCCTTTCGTGATCGATAATAAGTATGTGAACGCGTGACTTGGGGTTACGCAAGCTCTGCCATGGCTTTCTCGTACTGCTCCTGATTTGGCGCCTTGCCGTGCCACGTGTAGTCGCCTTCCATGAAGGATACGCCCTTACCCTTGGTGCTGTGCGCGACGATGACGGTCGGCTTGCCCTTGACCGCCGCGGCCTGCTTGAACCCATCGAGGATCTCGTCGTAGTTGTGTGCGTCGATCTCGATGACGTTCCAGTTGAACGCCACGTACTTCTCGGCAATGGGCAGCGGTGAGCATACGTCCGTGACTTTGCCGTCGATCTGCAGACCGTTGTAGTCGACGATGACGCAGAGGTTGTCGAGCTTGTACTGTGCGGCGAACATCGCGGCCTCCCAGACTTGCCCCTCTTCGAGTTCACCGTCGCCGAGTACGGCGTACACGCGATAGTCCTCGTTATGCAGCTTGGCCGACAACGCCATACCACAAGCCGTGCTGACGCCCTGTCCGAGTGAACCTGTCGACATATCGACGCCGGGTACATCCTTCATCGAGGGATGACCCTGCAAGTACGAGTTAACCTGACGGAATCCCTTGATGTCGTCGGCGGGGAAGAAGCCTCTCGCCGCGAGTGTCGCGTAGAGTGCGGGCGAGCAGTGTCCTTTGGACAACACGAATCGGTCGCGTTTGGGATCCTTGGGGTTTGCAGGATCGACTTTCATAACGTCGAAGTACAGCGCACTCATGATGTCGGCAATCGACAGCGAGCCGCCCGGATGGCCGCTGCCTGCGCTATACACGGCGGTCAGCGCGAGCTTGCGGATTTGCCGCGCGGTATCCTTCAACATAGTAATGTCTGCCATAAGTATCTCCTTGTGAAATATATCAGAGCCGACGATGAGGTCGGCTCATAAACGATTTGCGATATTTTAGCAAAATTCGCAAATCAGGGGTAAGCTATGCCAATTTATCCGTAAACCCTTCGCCCAACGCCTCGCGCACGTCGGATATGATGATGAACGCATCCTTGTCGATCGAACGCACGATGTCCTTGATGACGGGCAGCTGCTGGCTGCGCACGGTACACATGAGGATCGTGCGATCCGAACCCGTGTACATACCCTCACCCTTGATGCCGGTCACGCCGCGCGGCAACTTGAAGATCTCGTTCGCGATCTCGTGCGGGCGGCTCGATACAATCATGACCATCTTGGCGAAGGATACACCCTCGAGAATTGCGTCCATCACGCGCGTCTGGATAAACAGCGAAATGACGGAGTATAAGCCGATCTGTACGTTGCGGAACACGATCATCGCAAATGCGATGATGCACGCATCTACCAATAATAGGATGGATCCAATCGACGCCGAACGAAAGATGAGTTGCACGAGTTTGGCAATGATGTCGGTGCCGCCTGTCGACGTACCCGCGAGGAATACAATGCCGCTACCCGCGCCAATGATCACGCCGCCGAACAGTGCCGACAACACGTAGTCGCCCGCGACGAACCGTACGTCACCCAATACCCACTGAAACAGATTGAGCCAGCCGCTGAGCAGAAACGTAGAGATGATCGTGTTGAGTCCGAACGAGCGCCCGCAAAAGATCGTGCCGAGGATGAACAGCGGCACGTTGATGATAAGTACTAGAGTACCGACCGGTAAGATATGTGTGATGTTGTAGATAACGGACGATAGGCCGCTGATGCCGCCGGCCGCGAGCTTGTTCGGCGTGATGAACAATGTGATGCCCAATGCGACCAACGCCGTGCCTACGATGATGAGCGCGTACGTGCGTGCGAGCTTATATATACGTCGCTTGTGTTTTTGCCAAAATGTAACTGCAACTGCGTCTGTCATGATGATTGCGTATTGTTCTGTGTTTCGTCGATGTATGCCATGCCGCGCTCGATGAGTTCGTACATACGCGATGCCTGTCCGCTCAAATGCAGATAGCCCAACATCGCTTCAAACCCCGTCGCATTGCGGTAATCCGCGAGCGGCACGTTGCGCGGTATGCGCGTACGCGTGTTGCGTCCGCGGCGGAATACCGCCGCTTCGGTATCCGTGAGCGACGGCTGTAAGTGCGCGATGATGCGCGACTGCGCAGTCGCGGGGGTATAGCGCAGCGCAGCGTAGTGCAGCGTATGCGCCTTGACCGTACCGCGCCCGAGCAGCGTCTGTCGCACGCGTAGCTCGTACGCCCCGTCGCCGATGTACGCAAGGGTATCGGCGGGTAATTGCTCTATATCGTGCATGAATAAGAGTATCTCAAAAGATCAGCTTGCCGCGATTGTCCCCGTATAGCGCACGGATGCGGCGTGTGTTGACGGGATGGGATGATCCCGCGTTGATGAAGAATTCAAACCACCCGCGCGTCTTGCGCGCCTGCTCCAAGTAGACGTCCACGTCGACGTACGGAAACAGATGCCGTCCGACGAGTAGCAGAAAGATGCCATGCTTACCGTTGGGGCAGATCGTACGCGCCAATGCGTCACAGCTATACTCATTCGCGCGCGACAGCAGCGGCCCGATAAACGGAATCATGCGGATGAAGAAGATCGACACGTTATACCAGAACCGCGTGTGATGCAACCGTACGTGGGCAAGCTCATGCGCGAGTACGAACCCCACCGCATCCATGTCGTGATGCTCGAGGTAGTATACCTCAAAGATCTCGGTATTGAGCGATACGTAGTTGCGTCCGCGATAGTACGCGGCAAACGCGTTGAGCGTACCGTTCTCCTGTCGGATGTACAGCTGCGGCATACGGCGTATGCCGAGCTGCTCTGCGTACGTACGCATGAGCGCGTAGAGGTCGGGGAACTGCTGCTCACCGATGGCGACGGCCTGTATGCGCGTGTTCGAGAACATCACACCGTAGCCGATGTACGAGCCTACGACGATGAGAACTGCGCCTGTGTAGAGGTTGCCCTGCTTGATGTATTGCAGGATCTGCCCGTATGGGATCAGCAACAACGCGCCGATGATAAAGCAGAAGATCAGCGTGTTGAGGATGACGAGTACGAAGTAGATGGGCAACTCGAGTGGATGGCGGATGGCGTTGATTTGCTCTTGCGTCAATGCTTTCATATAAGTTGTACCGCAAGAGCTTCACGCAAATTACGAAACGACTAACTGCGTTTCCAACGCACGCCTTGCGGTGTATCCTCCAAGATAATCCCTTCGGCGCTTAGTTTATCCCGAATCTGATCCGCTAATGCAAAGTTCTTGGCTTTGCGCGCGGCCTGCCGCTCTTGGATCAGACGTTCAACTTCGGCGTCGATGTCGGCGGCCTTGACAGGGCAGATTGAGAGGAAGTCGCACATGCCGCGCAATACTTCACCCATGCGCGTCAGCGTAACCACGTTGTACGCGTTGTCGGCGATGCGTGTGTTGATGTAACGCACGACATCGAAGATGACGGCGAGTGCGTTGGCCGTATGCAGATCGTCGGATAGATGCGCATAGAACGCGTTTACATAATCGTTTAACTCGTCATCGACAGCGGGTGCGTCGTTGTTGCCCGCCGTATCGAGTAGGAAGAGGATGTTGTCGTAGCAATCTGTAATGCGCTTCATTGCGTTTTCGGCAGCTTCGAGCAGGTCGCGCGAGAAGTTGATCGGCGTACGATAATGCTGCGACACGATGAAGTAACGGATCACGTCGTGCGAGAAGTCCTTCGCAATATCGCGTACAGTGAAGAAGTTACCCGCCGACTTGCTCATCTTCTTGTTGTCGATGTTGATGAAGCCATTGTGTACCCAAAACTTCGAGAACGGCGCGCCGTATGCGGCTTCACTCTGCGCAATCTCGTTTTCGTGATGGGGGAAGATGAGGTCGAGACCGCCGCAATGGATGTCGATGTGCTCCCCCAAGTACTTGCACGACATCGCCGAGCACTCGAGGTGCCAGCCCGGGCGACCCATGCCCCACGGCGACTCCCACGCCGGCTCGTCGGGCGACTTGCGTCCCTTCCACAGCGCGAAATCGGCCGGACTGCGCTTGTCCTCGTCCACTTCGACGCGCGCGCCCTCGAGCAATGCGTCGAGCGGTTGGTTCGACAGCTTGCCATACTCGGCGAAGGATTCCACGCTGAAGTAGACGTCGTTGTCCACGACGTAGGCATGTCCGCGCTCAATCAGGCGCTTGACGAGTGCGATCATCTCGGGAACCGTCTGCGTCGCGCGCGGCAGGATGTCAGGCGGCGGTACGTGCAATGCGGCGGTGTCGTCGAGGTACGCCGCGATGAACCGTTCGGCCAAGTCGTAGATCGTGCAACCCTCGTCATTGGAGCGGCGGATCATCTTGTCGTCGACGTCGGTGATGTTGGATACATACGTGACGTCGTAGCCCTCGCGTTTCAATACGCGGCGCAGCAAGTCAATCACGATGTAGCAGCGCGCGTTGCCGATGTGGAT
>CAYPOE010000182.1:0-5345 GCA_964412285.1 uncultured Eubacteriales bacterium
ATCCAAAACTTTGGATCTTACACCTACTACGATCGAAACACGCAAATACTGCATCATCTGTACGAGTGAGATGGTGCAGTATTTTTTAGCCCTCTCCTAGGCGATGTGCTTTTACATAAGCCAAGGCAATGGCGACTATTCTCGCATCAACCGATGATGCGCGCCACGAATTAAAGAGAATCATATTTACATTTGGGCGAACACGTGGTAAAATGGGTAAAATATATCTGTTATATTTTCTGTTATATTTCTTTCCTAATTTCTTTCCTACATCGAATCACGAGGTGCAACATGTATACACCCAAGCCTACGCCCGCACAGCTCGCATTCATGGATCTCGAGTTCGGGGCATTCTTTCACTTCGGTATACGCTCGTTCTACAAGGGACACAAGGACTGGGACGGCAAATCCATGCCGCTGTCTGGATTCAACCCGACGCAGCTCGATGTTGAGAGCTGGCTGCGTCCGTTCAAAGACGCAGGCGCTTCTTATGCCATCCTCGTCGCCAAGCACCACGACGGCTTCGCCAACTGGCCATCCCAGTATACCGACTATTCCGTCGCGCATACGCCGTGGAAAAACGGCGATGGCGACGTCGTGCGCGAGTTCGTCGACGCATGTCGTAAGCTCGACATGAAGGTGGGGTTGTACTATTCACCTGCGCAGTGGGCGCAGGATGGCGGCGTCGAGTTCGACGGCAATGTCAACTACGACGATTACTTCATCCATCAGATTGGCGAGCTGCTCACGAACTACGGCGAAATCTACTACCTCTGGTTTGACGGCTGCGGCTCGGAGGGACACGAATATGACAAACAGCGCATCATTCGCACGATCCGCACATTGCAGCCAAACATCCTGATCTTCAACATGTGGGACGCCGACGTGCGCTGGGTCGGCAACGAGGACGGTTACGCGCCGTTGCCCAACTACAACGCCGTAGACTCCGTCGACTTCTCAGTCATGACGACGGAGAAAGAGGCGCTGGGGCAGAAGTTGTTCTTGCCCGCCGAGTGCGACACCGTGATGCGCCCGCATACATGGTTCGACTGTGAGGACAATGCCGACAAAGTCCGTACGCCAGACGAACTCGTCGAACTGTACTACCGTTCTGTCGGACGCGGCGCGAATCTGCTGCTCAACATCGGACCCGACAGCCGCGGCCTACTACCCGAACCCGACGTGCAGTCGTTGCGCGCATTCGGCGACGAGATTGCGCGGCGGTTTGGTGCGGCATTATACGAGTGCGAGCCGACGCGTGTGACAGAGAATGCCTATGTCATCGAATTGCATGAATCACTGCTATTTAATCACGTGACGCTCTGGGAAGACATGACCGACGGGCAGTATGAGGGGCGCTTTACACTGTATGCAGACGACCGCGCCATACACACGGGCGACTCGATCGGGCGGCGGCTCATCGTGCGACACGGCGACGTCGCAGCCCGGACGCTGCGCATAGAGATACAATCTGACAACAGGCCCTGCGTGTTACGCAAGGTGCAGTTGCACGCCATCCCCCTATGACCAATGTACTCAAACCCTGTTGTGTGATCGCGCTATGTATCGCGTTGCTCGCGTCGTGCGTGCCGCTTGAGACCACCCCCGATACGCCTGCGATGGCGGATCATGCATTTGTCATGCCCGAACCCATACACGACGAACCTGAATCTGAGCAGCAAGCCACGTCTGCGGGATCCGCCGTCGAGGATAGTCCCGTATTCGAGGCCGTGACGTTGACCGCGCTGTGTCCCATGCCAGACCTGCCGCCCGAGATAGATGACGAAGGCAATGCAGTGTTCGTGGGATACGACGACAACGCGCAGACAGCGTGGGTGCGCGAACAGACGGGCATCAATCTACTGTGGACGTACTTGCCCAGGGATCACGCATCAGCCGCATTGTCGACCATCATGGCGTCGGACGAGCTACCCGACTTGCTCATCGGCTGTCCGCTGTCGCGCGACGACGTCAGGCGGTACGCCGAGCAGCGGTTGCTGTTGCCTGTAGACGGTTACGTAGATAACCTGTTGCCATCATTCGACAAGGCCATGGAGGATGCAGCGTCCTACGGCGTCACGATGGATCGACTGCGCGTATACGACGAACGCGTGTATGCGTTGCCCGTGATAGATTACGCGCTGTCGGACAAGTATCAGACGCGCATGTGGTACTACGAGCCGTGGCTCTCGGCGTTGGGTTTCGGGATCCCGCTGACTGCAGATGACTTGTACGACGTGGCTACGGCTATGCTCAGCTCGGATCCCAACCATAACGAGCGTCGCGACGAGATTCCCATCCTCTCTTGCGCACAGGACGGTTATAACGCCGTCGACTTTCTACTCAACGCGTTCTGCTACTATGACGCGACGCAAGTCGGGCTGTACAACGACGAGGGTACGATACGCGGCGTGTTGGATACCGACGCATATCGCGATGGACTGCGTTACCTCACTCGGCTGTACGCGGAGGGACTCATCAACAAAGATGCGTTTACGATGGATGAGCGTAAGTTGCAACAGGCGTTGCGCGGCACGGAAGCCATAGCCGGCTTTCTGTGCGGCGTTGATCCTGCGGACGTATTGCCCAATAATGCGCCTATCGCTGCACACATGCGACTGTTGCCGCCGCTCAAGGGTGCGGACGGCGCGTGTTATACGCCCAATGCCGCGCTCGACGTCACGTACGGTTACGCGATCACGACGGCGTGCAAGACGCCCGCGGCGGCGCTGCGTTTGGCCGACTTCATGTACGGCGTACCCTACACATTGACGGCTGTAACGGGCGGCGTCGAGGGTAGAGGCTGGGCGTGGTCGGACGGCGGTCGCATCGGTATGGACGGTCTCCCCGCTGTATGGCAACGGTTGCACACCAAGCTCACATCCGACGACGCGTGGGAACGCATCGGCGTATACAACCATACGGCGTTGCGCGCATCGCGCGCACTTACGCCGGGCGAACGCGATCATGACGCCGAGTGGGCAACGTACGACCTGTTTGCGCGACACTACAAACCGGCGGATCACAACGGCTTGTTGCCGTATGTATACGAGGATGTAGAAGCATTTAGCCAGATAGACGCATGGGCCCAACCACTGCGCAACTTCGTCGAGCGCACGCAAGTCGAGTTTATCACGGGCAAGCGCAACCTTGAAAACGACTGGGATGCATACATCGACGAATTGCGCCAGACGCCGTACGCACAGCTCATAGATCTATACGGGACGATACAAAATATACAGAATATACGATATACACGATGAAAAATACATTCGACACAGTGAACGTACTCGACGTCAATATCACGAGTTGCGATATGCGGCAGGCGGTAGACGCCACAACGCGCATCATACGCGGCAAACGGCGCGGCATCATCTGCACGCCCAACCCCGAGATCGTCATGGCCGCGCAAAAAGATCCGGCCTTTCGCGATCTACTCAACCGCGCCGAACTCTGTCTGCCGGACGGCGTCGGCGTTGTGATCGCGTCCAAGTTGTTGGGCAAACCGTTGCCCGAGCGCGTGGCAGGGTACGACTTCATACACGAACTGTTCCCACGCGGGTTCAGCTTCTACTTACTCGGCGCAAAACCCGGCGTTGCCGAACGCGCGGCGAATAATTTGCGCGCCCGATACAAAGGCATCAACATACTCGGTACGCACGACGGCTACTTCAAAGACGACGCACCCATCGTCGCCGAGATCAAGGCGCTACGACCCGACGTACTCGTGGTCTGCATGGCTTCCGTGCGACAGGAGAAGTGGGCGGTCAAGTACCGCGACGAAATCGACTTCGGCGTTGCCGTCGGACTCGGCGGCACGCTCGACGGCATTGCGGGCGACGTCAAGCGCGCACCCGTGTGGATGCAGCGCATCGGCTGCGAGTGGCTGTACCGCGTACTGATACAACCTGCACGCATCCTGCGCTTGGCTGTGATGCCTGTATTTCTATACAAAGTATGTATACAACGACTGACAAAAAAATAACGCGCGAGCCATCGCGCGTTGTATATTTCTAGGACAATTTCGAGGATATTAAATTAATCCGTATAATTGTAAAAATAGCCCTGTATCAGCACGATCGGCGTACCTTTGTCGCCGCTACCGCTCGTGAGGTCGCAGAGCGAGCCGATGAGGTCGGTGTAGCGGCGCGGCGTGGTACCCTGCGTCGCCATGCTACCCTTGAGTCCCTGTGGCTTTTGCTTGATGTGCTCTTTGATCGCATCTTGCAGTTCTTGTCCCGATAAACCTGCGAAATCGTTATCGGCCAGATACTTGATCTTGAGTTCGTTGGGTTCGCCTGCCAAACCCGACGTATATGCAGGTGATACGACAGGGTCAGCCAACTCCCAGATCCTGCCCACAGGATCCTTGAATGCACCGTCGCCGTAGACGAGTACCTCGATGGTCACGCCTGTACGCACCGCGATCGCGGCTTGTACGGCCGATACGAATGCATCGCAGTTGATCGGAAACAGTTTGACGCCGTCCTCCGTCGCCTTGTTAGAGCCGAGCACGCCGAAATCAGGATTGTAGCCGCTGCCATCAACGCTGGCCGACAGTACATCCGATAACGTATAGGCGTTGATGGCACCCGCTGTACGCAACATAGATGCCGTGCGCTCGCGCGTGTGAATATCGGCGCAGAGTACATGCTTGGTATACTCAAGCACGGCAACTGGATTGTTCGCAAAGATAACGGTAACCTGCGCACCCTCGCCCTCTATGATGGACTTATAGTAGTCAATATAGTCTACGCCCGTGAATACGTGGAGGTTGTGGCCGAACAGTTCACGGAAGCGCTGCTCGGTCAGCACGTCGGTGTATGGATTGACCCCTGATGCGTCGAGCTGCTCGGGTGTGATCAGGTGGTTGCCGACCTCGTCGCTCGGATAGCTGAGTGTGAGGTATATATGCTTAGCGCCTCGCGCAAGGCCGCGCAGTACGATGGCGAAGCGATTGCGGCTCTGGATGGGGTGGACGACGGCGAATGTACCACCAGGGAACTTACTGCGTACGTCCGACGCAATCTGATCGATAGACGCATAGTTGCCCTGGGCGCGCGCGACAACAGCCTCTGTGACAGCGACGACGTCACGCGGTTTGAGTGCAAGACCGCCCTTCTCCACCGCGTTGCAGACGGTATCGGTGACGATGGATACGAGGTCATCGCCCTGCTTGATGATCGGCGCTTTGATGCCGCGCACGACGGTACCAAATAATTCTGACATAAAAATGGACTCCTTTCCATGCAGTAGAGTCTTACATATGATTATATACTGAAATGCGTAATTTGTCAACTAAACTATCCTTTAGGGCCACGTCAAACGCACGAACCCCTACCACA
>CAYPOE010000183.1:0-5291 GCA_964412285.1 uncultured Eubacteriales bacterium
TCATATCGTTGGCCTTGCCTGCATTTTCAGCATTCTGTTTGACCTGTTCACTGACGCCATTCAATGCCACGGACAGCTCTGTAGCCGCGGCCGCCTGCTCAGTAGCGCCTTGTGCGAGTATCTGCGATGCGTTGGACAACTGATCGGCGCCTTGCGACACAGAATCAGCCGCAGTACGAATCTGTAACAGCGTATTGCAGATATTGGCGATAAAGTCATTGATCGAACGTTCGATGTTCTTGAAGTCTCCTACAAACGGCTGCGACAGCTTCAAGTCGAAATTCCCCTTCGACATCTCGCTCATGGCATAATCAATGTCGTTCACATATGCGTGCAATGTCTTCATGGACATGCGCATACTGTCGGCCAATGAGCCGAATTCATCGCGACTGGTGTAGTCGAGCTTGGCGTCGAGTACACCGCCGCTCATGGCCTTGGCCGCCGATTCGATCTGGCGGATTGGGGTAAGTATGGAGTTGCGTATCAACAACACAACGATGATGGCGAGTACAAATGCTACGATGATCGCGGATACGATGCTGCCATAAGCAATCGTCGTCAAGTTATTGGATTCGGTATTTTGATTGGCAATGACATCTTGCTGCAACTCCAGTATTTGATCCAACACCTGGGTAGCCTTGTCAAAGTTGGGCTTATATTGGGTTGCATATAATGCATACGCTTGGACATTGGTATCTTCGGAATTGTGTTTTGCCAGATCCTCGATCTGCAATCGCACCTCCTTATTGTGTTCGATGATGGCGGCCACCTGATCAAGATACGATGCATCTACCTCAATCTGATCCTTGAGTACAGCCAAGTTGTTGATCATGTTGTTGCGCTTCTCATTCGACAGCTGTATCTCTTGCGCGATCACTCCATCATCACCATCAACGATGGCGATGAGCAAATTGCGCTGCATATCAAGTAGGTCGTAGCGTATGCTATGCAGTAGTGTAGAGTTCGGCAACGACACATCTTTGTACGAGCGCAACGCGCCGCTGAGATTGAACGCAGTAAACAAACCGATGATGCCCAACATCAACACCAACAGCAGTATGATGCCAAATCCTACTATAAACTTTATGTCGAGCTTTAGATTTTTCATGCTGCCTCCGACAGAATAAACGTTTATGTTCCTTATGATAACAATTATATATCACGAGTCCCAATGTGTCAACAATGCGATTGCGAGAGAGAAGTAGTTACTATAAGACCCACTTACGCATATGTTGTCTGATGAGCTGGAGATAATCAAATGTAGGCACGAATGTTTCATCTTCGACCATGCGTTCGATCTCATCGATCGTAGCCCACTTGGCGTCACAGGTCTCGCCCGGTTGCAACGTAATTGTACTGATGTCGCAGTCGTGGCGGAAGAACCACACATCGCACCAATCCACCCAGTAATACCCTTGTCGCAATCCCGATCGAATGCGTTCGCCCTTGGATGGATCCAGCGATATGCCGAGTTCCTCACGTACCTCGCGTAGCGCCGCTGTCAGGCTGTCGTCGCCCGCGACGGCCGAACCGCCCGTGGCCTCCCAAAGCAGCGGCGCATCCTTTTCGGGCGAACGCTTGGATAGCAGAAACTCACCCTTGCTGTTCATGATCCAGACATGTACGACCAAATGATACACGCCCTGCGGCATGGGGTCGCCACGCCTATGCAGTTGGCCTGTCTTATTCCCGTTTTCATCTAAAATATCCCAGTATTCCATAGCCCCTCAATTGTCAGCCGCATGATTTTCTAAACGATATAGTCTACGACGTGCAAGCAGCTTACATGTTTGATAGATAATATATAGTAGTATGCCGTAAATGCAGAGCATTATTACGTTGGGCGACGCGACCGTCATGTACATAGGCAACACCTGTCCGAACAACGTCGCGACGCCGAGTATGCATTGTGATAGCCGCACGAGTAGCCACACCAACCAGTCGCTGACGATGGGTATCGCGTTGACCAGCAGCAACAGATACACGCCGCCGAGCATATATGGCATGAGCCCCGCAACCAACACATTGGTGATGATCGCCGAGAACGATAAGATGTTGAACATCCGACTCACGAAATAGAACGTCGACAGACTCGCGCCGAGCGACGTCGCCGCGACATCGACGATGCCGCCTCGCCATGGGGATAGCGTGCGAATCAATGGCTGCAAGACGATGATGCCCGCCGTCGCCGAGAACGACAGGATGAACGACGCACCAAACAAGTAAAACGGATTGATGCATAGCATGACGATGCCCGAGATGGCGAGCGCAGTGAGTCCATCGCAGCGACGCCGCAATGGTATCGCGCATTGTGCGACGCACAGCATGATGGCTGTGCGCAGGATGGACGGTGTGTACCCGAGGATCAGCGTCAGTATGGCCGCACAGAGCAGATTGCAGCATATCACGGTACGATTGCGCTTGCACACGCGTATGAATACGTAACTACAGAGCATGAGCAGTGTATTCATGTGCAGGCCCGACATCGCCGTGATGTGCGATAGGCCGCTGTTGCGGATCGCCTGTTGTGCGCTCTGCGGCAAATCGTATACGTCGCCAAACGCGACGGCCTTGAGTAGCGCGCCCGTCAGCGTATCGAATCGTCCATCAATGACGTGTGCCATATATTGGCGTATGCGATGCGATGTCCAGGTCAATGGCGAGACGCGCTCGGCGTATCCGATGACGCTGATCGTACTCGCACGCGCACGCAACGTACCGTGTATACCCTTGGCGTACGCCGCGTACAGCGCGTTATCGTCGCCGTAGTAGCCACGCATGGGTACATATTGCCCATTCACCGTGATGAGATCACCGATATTGAGCAAGTACTTATCACTGTCATAGTACATGCGCAATACCGTGTATGTGCCGTTTGACCAGTCGCGCTTATTCTCAGGTATATCGACCGATACCAATCGTATATGTGCGTAGTTGCCGTACAGCGCCACGACCTCGCCGACCATATCCAACAACGTATACGCAGGCAGATCGCCCTGCGCCGCGTAGTGGGTGTGCAGCGCGTGCGTGTAAGCGTACATCGTCCCGCACGCCGCGACACAGATCAGTGCAGTCGACACCATGCGGCGTATCACGCGCATACGTCGCGCGATGTAGCAAGCGATCAAAGCGACGGGCACTGCCACCACGAGTAGCCAACCGCCGCCACCGACCGCATTTAGGTACACGCCGGCCATCATGAACGCGCAGATGAGAAGCAGCACGTCGCCTTACCCGATGTCGGTCATCATACTCGCCTTGACCATGGACTCGACGTTTTGTGGCGGCACGTTGGGCAGCAAGGCCTCGTGGCTCGGCGATACGATGAGCTTGTCGCCGAATATGCGTCGGATGCGCACGACCTCATCATACACGGCGTCGGGCGTGCCGAATGGCAACAGTTCCTGCGTATCCACGCCACCGAGCCACACCAACCGATCCTCGGCGATGCGCACGAGGTTTTCGGCTTCCATGCCTGCGGCCTTGGCTTGCAGTGGGTGCAGACCGTTGATGCCCGCGTCGATGAGATCGGGCAGTAGTTCGGCAATCGCGCCGCACGAGTGGATCATGACGGGCAGATCGAATTCGTGTGCCAAATCAAAGAGTTGTTTGAAGTAGGGCAGCACAAATGTACGGAACAGCGTTGGACTCACGATGCACGCGAGTTGCGTGCCGAAGTCATTGCCCATGAAGCACGCGTCGAAGCGCTTGCCGTACCGCTCGAAGATGCGGCGGTTGGCGGCGGCATAGAAATCGACGATGCGCTGCGTTGCGGCGTGGACGACCTCGGGATGCTCATACATCTTGACGAAGTACTCCTCCATGCCGAAGTAGTCGGCGACGATGTGGAAGAAGCAGCACCACATACCGCCGAAGATGCTCATACCCGTAGGTTCAACGGCGTCGAGCCATGCGCCGATCTCGTCGAGGTCGAGGTAGTCGGCGTTGGGCCATGGTATCTTATCTACGTCAGCGACGCAAGTTGCGTGCGTCAACACGCGCTCCTGGCTGTCGGCATAGTAAGCCGCGCCGCCAAAGTAGTCGAACATGGGTGCGTCGCCGGGTGCGTGGTACGCCCCATCACACATGATCCAAAATAAATCCTCACCCAGCTTGACAGCTAAATCCAATCGATCTTTTGCGCCGAAGTAATCGAGGTAAATTGGCATGGTATCGGCATGTGGCATACCGAGCCAGAATCCGCTACGATCCACGGCCTCCCCGCGCCACATGCGCTGTATCCTCTCGCGTCCTGTCATAGAATCCCTCACACAGATATGATATTGTTTATATTGATTATACACAAAAATATGACAATTTGCAATACGCCATTTAGCCGTTACGCGCTCACGCCGAGATAACGCAATCCCATCGCGCAACCATCCTCGTCGTTCTCCATGCCCTCGAACTCCAACGTCACAGTACCATCGTACGACGTGCGGATGTCGCTCAGGATGCGCTGCATGTCGACGTCACCCTGTCCGAGTACCGCACCGCGCAGCAACTGTCCGCCCACTGTGCGGAACCACTGTCCGTTGTCGCAGTTGAAGTCGCCGCCTACACCGGCCATGCGCCGCTCGTCGCGGATGTAGAAGTCCTTCATATGAATCATGCCTGCGTACGGCAACGCCTTGCGCACCTCGAATACGGGGTCGAGGTCGACGCAGAGATAATTGCCTACGTCGATGAGCATCTTGATGTTGGGGCGATCTACACCCTGGATCAGCCGCAACACGCGTTCTGCGCCATTGACGAAGAAGCCGTGGTTCTCGATCAGTGTCGTCATGCCGTACTGTGCCGCGTAGTCGGCGAGGATGCGGCACTGTTCGATCATGAGCGGCAGTTCGCGCTCGAAGTTTTCGGGCGTGTTCGTATGCATGGGACGGCGGAAACCCGATACGTCGTGCCGCATCTGTCCCAATCCAAGATCGTGCGCGATGTCGATGTGTCTGCGGACGTTGTCCATGTGCTGTTCACGAACGGCGGCGTCCTCATGGATGAGGTCGGCGTTGAGCGCATAGTTGACGATGGGTACGCCGACTTCGGCACAGGTATCCTTGACGACAGGGATGAGTTCGGGATGCTCGATCAAGTCGCATACGAACGGTACCCACTCAATGCCCTGCGCCCCGATCGAAGCGGCATAGCGAATGGCGTCGGTGATGCTCCATTTGCCGCCCTGTATGTTCTTGTTCATGCTGTAGATGCTGAGCCCAATTAACATAATGTATCTCCTAAACTAAACCCACCACCGGCTGAAAGCCGGTGGGTTCGTAGGGGAGGCTAAAGCC